>NZ_CP012328.1:630687-946030 GCF_001262715.1 Spiroplasma turonicum | reverse complement strand
AATTGCTAGTGCTTGTTTATAATCAGTCACTGAATATCAAAGTAAGAAAATTAAACTGTGATATACCATACTAATTAAAATAAAAAAAACAAAAATTAACCATCTTTGTTTTAATAAATGCTTTCTAGTTAAAGTAAATAAACTAAAAACTATTAAATTTGTTAATAAGTAACTAATACCATCAAATAAAGGTGTTTTATATAAAAATGAAATAAAACTAGTACATATTGTTATCATAAATACAATATCAGCTTTCATTATTAAACAAAGTACACCTATAATAAGAAATGAAAATTCTATTCCTGGTAATAAGTAAAATATTAAATTTATAACAGTTAAAAAAGCAGAAAACAAAGCACAAAAAGTTATTTTAAAAATAAGATCACTTCTATTGAACTTTTTCATTGGCCCTCCTCTAAATAATTAATTTAGAGGATATTTTTGCAAATTATTCATGCTTTTTATCAAATGTCTCATTTTTACCTCATAAAGATATTAACATCTAACTTTAAAAGTGTAAAAAATTTAAAAAAATTAGCACTTATATATTGACATTGCTAAAAATATTAGTATTATTATATTGTTTAGCAAACAAGTGTAGAGAGTGCTAATCAAGAGGGAGGTATAATATGGACTTTAATCAAAGACCGGACCCAATGAATGACCCAGATATTTTAAATAAATATACTAGGAATTTAACATTGGATGCAAAAGAAGGAAAAATTGACCCAATAATTGGAAGAGATGACGAGATAATGAGAGTTATCCGTATTTTAAGTAGAAAAACAAAAAATAATCCAGTCCTAATTGGTGAACCAGGAGTTGGTAAAACTGCAATTGCTGAAGGTTTAGCTCAAAGAATCAACAAAGGTGATGTACCAAGTAATCTAAGAAACAAAAAAATATTGGAATTAGATATGGGTAGTGTAATGGCTGGAGCAAGTTTTTTAGGTGATTATGAAGCTAGAATTAAAGGTATTGTAAATGCAATTCAAAAAGAGAATGGAGAAGTAATTTTATTTATTGACGAGCTACATTTAATAGTGGGTGCTGGTAAAACAGGTAATGGTGGAGGAATGGATGTTTCAAATTTACTTAAACCATCATTAGCCAGAGGTGGAATAAAAGTAATTGGTGCAACCACTTTAAAAGAATATAGAGAATATATTGAAAAAGATGCTGCATTAGAAAGAAGATTTCAAAAGGTATATGTAAGTGAACCAACTATAGATGAAACAATATCTATTCTAAGGGGCTTAAAAGAAAGATTTGAAACTTATCATGGAGTAAGAATTCATGATAACGCTCTTATTGCAGCTGCTGTTTTAAGTGATAGATATATTTCAGATAGATTTTTACCTGATAAGGCTATTGATTTAGTTGATGAAGCAAGTGCGACAATTAAAACAGAAATTGCTTCAGTTCCAACTGAACTTTATCAATTAAATAGAAAAATTATGCAGTTAGAAATTGAAAAAGCAGCATTATCAAAAGAAGTTGATGAAAAATCAACTGAAAGATTACAACAATGTGAAAAAGAACTTGAAACTTTAAAGAAAAGTCAAGAAGAGTTAAATTCAAAATGAGAAAATGAAAAAAAATCACTTGCAAATATTAACAAATATAGATCAACAATTGATTCATTGAAGTTGGAATTAGAAAGCGCTCAATCAGAAGGAAAATACGAAAGAGCTGGTGAAATTCAATACTCTTTATTACCTGCATTACAAAAACAATTATTAAGTTCTTTAGATAATAATAAAGAAAAATTAATGTCAGAGGAAGTAACAGACGATGAAATTGCTAAAATTATTTCAAAGTGAACTGGAATAAAAGTTGAAAATCTAATGGAGTCTGAAAAACAAAAATTACTACATTTATCAACAAATCTAAGGAGAATGGTTAAAGGACAAAATCAAGCATTAGACCTTGTTTCGGATGCAATTTTAAGAAGTAGAAGTGGTATAAAAGACCCAAACAAACCAATTGGTAGTTTCTTATTTCTTGGACCAACAGGTGTTGGTAAAACAGAAGTAGCTAGATCATTGGCAAAAACTTTATTTGGTAGTGATAAAAAAATGGTTAGATTTGATATGTCAGAGTATATGGAGAAACAATCAGTATCAAAATTAATAGGTTCTCCACCAGGGTATGTTGGTTATGAAGAAGGTGGAAGATTAACTGAAGCAATAAGAAGAACTCCTTATTCAATTGTACTTTTTGATGAAGTTGAAAAAGCACATCCTGATGTATTTAATATTTTCTTACAAATATTAGATGATGGTAGAATAACTGATTCACTTGGTAAAACAGTTGATTTTAAAAATACAATTATAATAATGACTTCTAATATAGCTTCAGAATATTTGATGAGTACGCCTAGCGAGTTAATTGATCAAGAAGTGATTGACAAAGAACTAAAAAAATTCTTTAGACCTGAATTTGTTAATAGAATTGATAATGTAATTACTTTTAATTCATTATCTAAAGAAATAATTAAAGAAATAATTATAAAAACATTAAATGAGCTAAAAGAAAGAGTACTAATTAACAATGATTATTTAGTAAACTTTACTGAAATCGTAATTGATAAAATACTAGATGAAGGCTTTAATAAAGAATATGGTGCTAGGCCTATAAAACGTTATATTGAAAAAAATTTAGAAACATTAATTGCTAGAGCCATTGTATCTGAAGAAATAGAGCCTAAGAGAAATTATGTTGTTGATGTACAAAATAATAATTTTGTTATAACTTCATCAAATAAATTAAATTAGCACTTGAATAATTAGAGTGCTATTGGTAAACTATGATTGTGTGTTTTTAATGGAGGAAATAGATGCTATCAAAACGTCAAGAACAAATTTTAAAAGCAATTATTGATGAATATATTAAAACAGCATCTCCAATTGGTTCTAAAAGAATACAAGAAATTATTGAAATAGAAGTCTCACCAGCAACCATAAGAAATGAATCTGCATTTCTTGAGGAACAAGGTTTTATAGAAAAGGCCCATACTTCATCAGGAAGAGTTCCATCAACAAAGGGATATAGATATTATGTTGATAATCTTATGGAAGTTAACAATTACGACAACATTAAAACTAAAATTGAAAAAATATTTTCAAAAAGAGATTTGTCTATTGACGAAATTTTAGACAAGACCTCTAACTTAATAAGCGAAATGACAAAGTTGGCAACAATAGTTGTTACTTCAAATGAAATTGATGAAGTTAAACTTTCTAAAGTTGAATTAATACAACTAACCAATACTAAAGCGGCAGTTTTATTTGTACTATCTAATGGTCATATTCAAAATAAAACTATAAGTTTAGACCAAGTTGCATTAAATGATCTTACTATTTCAATAGACCTTTTCAATGAAAGATTAATTAACTCAAAAATTTCTGAAATTGAAACAAAGTCTCAAGTAATCATTCCAATATTAAAAAAACAAGTAAAAAAATGTGAATTTATATTGCAAACATTGGTTGGTGCATTAATTCATACAGAATCTAATAAGTCAAAAACTAGTGGAGTTAAGTATTTGCTTGAAAATCCAGAGTTTAATGATCCAAAAAAAATTAAAAGTATCATTGAATTTATTGAAACTGCTTCACCGTTTGCATGGTTTAATTCACAAAGCAAAAAAAGTTCAAAAACATCTGTTGCAATTGGGTTTGAAACAGGTATAGAAAATGATGATTTCGCTGTTGTAAAGACTGATTTCACAACTGAACTTGGTAATAAAGCTGCACTTGCGCTTGTAGGACCGAAAAGAATTGAATATGATAAGGTGTCTGATTTACTTGATTGAATTCGAAAAAAAATAGAAAGTAAGTTTTTAGGAGAGGAGTAAAGATGGAACCAAAAAATAGTAAAGAACTTTTTGATTTAATAGATAAATTAAAAAGAGAAATAAATGGAAATATTGAAAACGAAAAACAAAAAGTAAATAAAAATATAAAAAATCAAGAAAAACTAGATCAAGAGAAAACCGAAATTGACAACGAATTAAAAGAAGAAAAAGAAATATCAGACATCGAAAAACTTGAGTACTGAATAGTAGATTTAGTTGAAAAAAATCAGAAGTTAGAAGAAGAAAAACTAATGGCAGTAGCAGATAGTCAAAACACTGTTAAAAGATTTCAAAATGAATACTTAAACATCAAAAAATATGCAGGTGAAAAACTAGCATCGAATATATTACCTGCTATTGATATGTTTAGAAGTGTATTAAATTCTTCACCTGAAAATCCTGAAATTAAAAATTATTTAATGGGGTTTGAAATGATTGTAAGTCAGATAGATCAAGCACTTTCAAATTCAGGAATATCAAGAATAGATGTAAAAGAGGGAGATGATTTTGATCCTGAATTGCATTCTGCAATTGAACAAATTGAAACAGAAAAATTTAGCAGTGGTAAAATCACAAATGTTATATCAAACGGTTATAAATTACATGATAGAGTTATAAAACATGCAAATGTAAAAGTTGCAAAATAAAAATTAGGAGGAATATTAAAATGGCAAAAGAAAAAATTATAGGTATAGATTTAGGAACAACAAACTCTTGTGTTGCAATAATGGAAGGTGGTCAACCAATGGTATTAGAAAACCCTGAAGGACAAAGAACTACACCATCAGTTGTTGCATTTAAGAACAATGACATTATAGTCGGTGGAGCAGCTAAAAGACAAGCAGTTACAAATCCAAACACTGCAATATCAATAAAAAGAGATATGGGTACAAATAAAAAAAGAAATCTTGAAAATAAAGATTACACACCAGAACAAATATCTGCAGAAATATTAAGATATCTTAAAAAGTATGCCGAAGATAAATTAGGAACTAAAATTAACAAGGCTGTTATAACTGTTCCTGCATATTTCAATGATGCACAACGTAAAGCTACTAAAGATGCAGGTAAAATTGCAGGTTTAGAAGTTGAAAGAATTATAAATGAACCAACTGCTGCAGCTTTAGCATATGGGATTGACAAAAAAGATAAGGAAATGAAAGTCCTTGTTTATGACTTGGGTGGTGGAACATTTGACGTTTCATTGTTAGAATTAGCAGATGGTACTTATGATGTTTTATCTACATCAGGAGATAATATGCTTGGTGGAGATGATTTTGATAAAAAAATCATGGATTGAATAGCTGATAAAATTAAAAAAGAAGCAAATATTGACTTATCTAAAGATAAAATGGCTTTACAAAGATTTAAAGATGAAGCTGAGAAAGCAAAAATAAATCTTTCAAGTCAATTAGAAACAGAAATTAATTTACCATTCATAGCAATGAATGAGAATGGTCCTGTAAACTTCTCAACAAAACTTTCAAGAGCAGAATTTGAAAAAATGACTAAAGATTTAGTTGAAAGAACTAAAAAACCAGTTCAAGATGCATTAAGTGAAGCTAAGTTAAAAGCTACTGAAATTGATCAAGTATTATTAGTTGGGGGTTCAACTAGAATACCTGCTGTTCAAGAAATGGTTAAATCATTATTAGGTAAAGAACCTAACAGAACTATTAATCCAGATGAAGTTGTTGCAATGGGAGCAGCAATCCAAGGTGGGGTTCTAGCTGGTGATGTTACAGATGTATTGTTATTAGATGTTACACCACTTACTTTAGGTATTGAAACTATGGGTGGAGTTATGACACCATTAATTCCAAGAAACACAACAATTCCTACTGAAAAATCACAAGTATTCTCAACTGCGGCTGACAATCAACCTGCTGTTGATATTAATGTTTTACAAGGTGAAAGACCTATGGCTTCAGATAATAAATCATTAGGACAATTTCAATTAACTGGTATAAAACCTGCTCCAAAAGGAGTTCCACAAATTGAAGTAACATTCAAAATTGATGTTAATGGTATTGTTTCAGTTACTGCAAAAGACAAAGATACAAATGAAGAAAAAACTATAACAATTTCTAATTCAGGAAGCCTAAGTGAAGATGAAATTAAAAGAATGGTTAAAGAAGCAGAAGAAAACCATGAAGCTGATGAGAAAAAACGTAAAAACATTGAATTAAAAAATAAAGCAGAAAGTTATTTAAATATTATAGAATCTTCATTAAATGAAGCAAAAGATCAAGTTAATGATGAGCAAAAAAAACAATCAGAGGAATTAGCAAAAGAAATTAGAGAGTTAATTGCAAAAGATGATTATGAAGGTCTAGAGAAAAAAATGACTGAATTAGAACAAGCAATGAAAATGGCATCAGATATGATGGCTCAACAAGCTCAGAATCAACCTAATGAACAAATAGATGATTCAAATAAAGAAGAAGATAAAAAATAACAACTAAAGACAACCATTTGGTTGTTTTTTATCAATAGATATATAGGAGTTTATAATGGCGAAAAAACGTGACTATTATGAAGTATTAGGTGTTTCTAAAAATGCTAGTGAAGATGAAATAAAAAAAGCATATAGAAAGTTAGCTAAAAAATATCACCCAGATATTTCTAAAGAGCCTGATGCAGAAGATAAGTTTAAAGAAGCAACCGAAGCTGCAGAGGTACTGTTAGATGATAAAAAAAGAAAAGCATATGATCAATTTGGACACGATGGTTTAAGTGGTTTTGGATCTTCATTTAGTGGTTTTGGATCTGGTTTCAGTGACTTTTTCTCAAACATGGGTGGTGGAAACGATTTCTTCTCAGATATTTTTTCAAGTTTTTTTGGTGGAGGAAGTAGTTCAGGATTTTCTTCAGGCTCAAGAGCATCAAACTCAAGAAGTTCAAGAGCTAAGGATATAGTAATTGATGTAGATTTAAATCTAAAGGAATTAATGTTTGGTGTTGATAAAGAAGTTAAATTAGATTTAGTATCAGAATGTGAAACTTGTAATGGAATTGGAGCTATGTCAAAAAGTGACATTACAACTTGTGACACTTGTAAAGGTCAAGGTGTTGTTACAGTAGTTCAAGACATGGGGATAGCAAAATTTCAAACTCAACAAGCTTGTCCAAAATGTAATGGAGAAGGAAAGATTATTAAAAATCCTTGTAAAGAGTGTAAAGGTGATGGTTGTTTTGTAAAAAATAAAACAATTAAAATACCAATTCCAAAAGGTTTAACACCAGGTCAACAAATTGTTATGAGAAATATAGGTAATTATTCAACTGTTTCAAAATCAAAAGGCAATATATATATAAATATAGATTTACGTTCATCAAATAGGCTAAATATTGTAGATGATTATGATATTAAATTCAAATTTGATTTAAGTTATATAGATGCTTTGTTATCTAATGAAATCACAATAACTACACTTGATGGTAATAAAACAATTAAAATCCCAAAAGGAATAAAAAATGGTGATGTTATAACTGTAAAAAATCATGGTTTATATAAAGGTGTTAAAAGCTCGAACAGGGGTAACTTATTATTAGAGATTAACATTGTTATTCCAGATACATTATCTAAATCCGAAAAAGCAGCGTTTGAGTTACTTGAAAAAGAAACTGAATTTAAAGTAAGTAATAATTTATTAGATTAATATGAACAAAACCAAAAGTATTCTTTTGGTTTTGTTCATAATTACTTAAATTAGCAATAAAGTCTTAAAAATGTTAGAATTAAATAGGAGAATATATGAAATTAGTGGAAATAAAAAACTTAACTAAAAGCTTTAAAAACAAAACTATTTTGCAAAACATTTCATTAACTATTAATCAAGGTGAATCTGTGGCAATTCTAGGAAAAAATGGAGCAGGAAAAACAACCTTAGTTGAAATGATTGCTAAAATTACTAAACCAACAAAAGGTGAAATTATAATTAACATTGGTAAAAATTTGAAACAAGAAATTGGAATACAATTTCAAGAGGGTAATTGACCTTCTGGATTATGCGCCAAAGATATAATAGAATTTTATACATCAGTATTTCCTAATTTTTCAATTAAAAAATTTGAGGAATTGGATAAAACATTTGAAATAAAAACATTTTATAAAACTCCTTTAAATAGGTTGAGTGGTGGTCAAAAACAAAGGTTTAATGCATTATTATCGATTATAAATAATCCCAAGTTGATTGTATTAGACGAATTAACAACTGGTTTAGATATGGAATTGCAATTTAAAATATTAAACTTTTTTAAAGAAGTTGTTTCTAAAAAACAAACTCTTATAATTGTTTCTCATCATCCTGAAGAAGTAGAAAAATTATGTAATAGAATAATTATTATAGATAATAAAAAAGTACTAATGGATAAATCTATTGAGGAAGTTAAAGAACAATTTAAAAATGTTAGAAATTTAATGGAAATGTTTTATAGAGGTGAATTAAGTGAAAAATAATAAAAACACTGAAAGAATTAGTTTTCAAAAAGATTTTAGTTTTAAACAAAGTTTTTTAATTTCAACACAATTATTCAAGTTAATTGGTAAATCATTTTATAAAAATGTAAGAGGGCCTTTATTTACATATGTTGTTCCATTGTTTTTTACAACTTTATTTTATTTCCTTTTTTCAAAAGAGAATTCAACAAATAAAGGTAGCACAATTTTAGGTTACTTAGCACTACCTTGTCTAACTACTATCACCTCATTATCTTCTTCAATTGTAGAATGAAAAAATTCTATATTCTTAAAGAGAGTTGATACAACTGGTATAAGCAAAAAAAACTTTGTTTTCAGTTTATGATTATTTTACTTTTTAGTAGGTTGATCAGGAGTTATTATAGAAATATTAGCAGGTATGATTATTGGAGGTAAAGATGTAATCGAACTTTATAAGGATATGAATTGAGGTATCTTTATATTGGCAATAAGTTTAATTGCTTTAATGGCAATCGGAATTGCTACATTAATTGGTGGTAATGTTAAAGACAGTGGAGCTTCTGAAGGTATAGCAATGATAATATACTTCACTTGTATATTTTTTTCAGGAGTTATGCTTGATCCAAGATTGTATGAATCTGTTGAAGGGGTAAGAATATTTTCATATTTAATACCTTTAAAATACCCAGTTGCTTTATTGTTGTATTCACAATATAATTCTATTGATTGAAACAAGGCTGGTTTTAATATTGGTAGTTGAGTAGATAATGGCGATGTAAAATATGAAAACTTTACTAGCACTTGACAGCCATTATTAGGGGCTATATTAATAATAGTTTTATTGTTTATAATATCTTCACTAACATTCAAATGAAATAATAAAAAATAAAAGTAGGTGATTAAAATGTCTGAAAAAATTAAGGTTTTAAAAATTCTAAAAGAAGGTTATGATGGAATAATTGAAGATGAGGATTATGAAGATGACGAAAGGTTTTGATTTGAAGATGATTTAGACTTTTCAACAACATATGATTTAAACAAAACAATAGACATCAATGAAATTAATGAAATTAATAAAAATAATAAAATATCTTTAATTCAAAATCCAAATTCAAACTTTTTTAAACCTAAAGACAAAACAATCACTTTTAATAAATTCGACTTACAAAAGCCAAGATATGAAAGTTTTAGTATTCAAGATAAATATGCTTTTCAAAAACCATCTAAAATAAGAGAAGAAATTATAACTTTAAGAAGAGCAGCTTATGAACAAGAACAGCTTGATAAAGATAAGTTATTAAATAAAATTAATGTTAAATTAAAAGATAATTTTAAAAATTACAAATTATCTCAAACAAACGAACCAAAGAGTAGTAAAAGTAATTTAAGCTATTATGATAAGATTGCATCAGATCAAATTATAGATAAATTAAAAGATTTTATTACTGAAGAAATTGATAAAAAATATAAAAAAGCAGAAAATAATGTTGATGAAACTCCTAATAATAAAATAAATGTTGTTGGTACTAGTGATAAAAACAAGACTAATCAAAGTTTAAAAGAAATTATAAGTGAAGATATTATTAATAATGATTCCTCATTAGAAAAAAAAGAATCAACTGAACTAGATATGCAAGAAATAAAAAACAACTTCTCTAAGATTAAAACAAAAATACGTTCAGATTTTCAAAATTCACGCTTTAAAAAATATTTGCACAGTAAAGATTACAAAAACAACAAAACTGCTTACCAAGAATATAAAAAAAATAATGAGCAATTTTATTCTGAAAATATGACTAAAGAAGACCAAGATTTCTTTAATGATTTACAAAAAAGCTTTGGTAAATTTTATGACAAGTTAAATGATGACATTGAAAAAGAGCATATCGATAACTCTGGTGTAAATAATGATTCTGAAAAACAAGATAATAAAAACTCTTTTGTGAATGAAGAGTTATTCGAGTCTAAAATGAATGATATGTTAAAGCAAACTGATTTATCTACAAGTGATAATAGAACTGATTCTATAAATAAAAATAATAAACAAAGTGATTTGCAAGAAAATATTAACAATAGCGAAATAACATTAAATAACAATTTAAATGAATCTAAAAAAAATATAGTAATAGATCAAAAATTAAGTGAAGAATCAAATGTTATTGAAAAAATGCCTAAAAAAAATATTTTAAAAGAAGATGATTCAAAAATTTTAGAAGAATTAAGTTCAGATTTTAAAAAAGATAAGACAAAATCTTTAAAAAATAAAGAAATTAATAAAAGAGTCCCTATAACAAGTGATTATGATTATACAGTTAGTGATACCTTAGATGATTTTAATAAAGTTTTAAATAATTACAGTTCAAAACAAGAATTAAAAGAACATGTAAAAGAAATTTTTGAAAATAAATCATCAGATACAACTCAATTATTAAGTAAGATTGTCCAAAAAGCAAAAAAATTAAAAAATGAAGACACAAATAAAGATATTGTTGAATTTAAAGATTTTGAAAGTTTATTAGATGATTCAAAATATATTAAAAATATTTCAAAAATTGCAAAACAAGAAAAGAAGAAACTTAAAAAGTTAAATAAAAAAGGTGATAGCAATTAAAAAGAAAGTAATTGTAGGTCTTAGTGGTGGAGTAGACTCATCTGTATCTGCTAAATTATTATTAGATGAAGGATATGATGTTGAAGGTCTGTTTATGAGAAACTGAGATAGTAATATTAATAATGACTTTTTAGGTAACTCATTTAATGGAAATATATGCCCTCAAGAACAAGACTATAATGATGCAATTCAAGTTGCAGAAAAGTTAAATATTAAAATACATAGAGTTGATTTTATAAAAGAGTATTGAGATAAAGTGTTTGAATATTTTTTAGAAGAGTATAAAAAAGGTAGAACACCCAATCCTGATATTTTATGCAACAAATTTATTAAGTTTGACTTATTTCTTAAACATGCAATAGAACAACTTGGTGCAGATTTTATAGCAATGGGCCATTATGCAGGTGTAATTTATAATGAAAAAAACAAAGAGTTTGAACTTTTAAAAGCAGTTGATGATAATAAAGATCAAAGTTATTTTTTGTCTGAATTAAATCAATTTCAATTATCTAAAACATTATTTCCATTGTATAAATATACAAAGCCTGAAGTCAGAAAAATAGCATCAAATTATGGTTTGAGTGTTGCTAATAAAAAAGATTCAACTGGTATATGTTTTATTGGAGAAAGAAACTTTACTAAGTTTTTACAAAATTATATTCCTAACATTCCTGGAGATATAATTGACATTGAAACAAATACAAAGCTTGGATCTCACATAGGAGTAATGTATTATACAATTGGTCAAAGAAAAGGTTTGAATTTAGGTGGTTATAAAGAACCTTATTATGTTGCAAAAAAGGACATTGAGAAAAAAATCCTATATGTATCATGTCAAAGTGAAACAAAATATTTATATTCAAATGGTTGTTTGGTTAGCAATTTCAATTGAATTATTAAACCAAACAGTTATTTTTTAGATGATGAATTTACTTGCTCTGCAAAGTTTAGATACAGACAAGAAGATGTAGATGTAAAAGTTTTAAAAATGGATTCAAAAAATTTAAAAATAGTTTTTACAAAGCCACTAAGAGCAATTACAGAAGGGCAACAAGCAGTATTATACCTAAATAATATTTGTATTGGTGGTGGCATTATTGATAGTGTTTTTTAAAATTTTATTGTAAAATTAAATTGTATTAAGGAGATTATCTATGAGTGAATTAATGACACCCGCTATTATTGGGGTAGTTATAGTTATAGTTTTAATATTTATTGTTGTTTCATCTATCACAAGTAAAAAAGCACAAAAAGTTGAGCAACAAAAACGAAAAAAAATAGTTAGAGAAGAAATAAAAAGTTACTTATCTAAAAGTAATAATTTAAAAAATGTAAAACTGGAATATGAAAAAGTTTATGCAAGAAAAGGACCTGAATACAAGTATAGAGATGTTTTTGATGTAGTTGTTAACATTTTTGAAGCAAAAACAAATAAATTAATGGCAACTAGATCTTTTGAAGTTGAAGGAATTACTACAAAAGAAGGAAAGAAAAATTATACAACAACTTGACAAGTAAATAAAGAACTTGAACTTGAAGATACCAGAAAAAGAATTGCTATAGCTGAGAAAAAAGTTAAGTTAACAAAAGAAGAGAAAAAAGTTTTAAAAGAAGAAGAAAAATTAAGATTAGTGGAACAAAAAACACAAATGAAAGAAGAATTGAAAACTTTAAAGGAAGTAAATTCTAAACAAAAAAATGACTTAGAATCAAAACATCAGATTGATAAAGCAATTAAAGACACTACCGTTAAGTTTATTCCAAGAAGAAATAAATAATATATAATCTAGTTTAATTAACTAGATTTTTTATTATTAATTAATTACAATAAAAATATAAATAGATTGGATTAATATAATGACTACAGAGAAATGAATATTTTTAGGTTCTGCAATTGGTTTTTTAATAATAGCAATAATTTTAATAATATTGAAACTAGTTTTAAAGAGTAAACAAAATAAAAATACTAGCACTATTAAATTAGATAAATCTTATAGGGGCGGGTTAGCTGGTATATGAAGTTTTACAAAAGAACATTTTTTAACCTTCAGTATTTTAATATGTTTTGTATTTGCTGGGTCATGTATATTAATAATAGTCGTTTCTAAATAATAAGTATTTTAATCAATTTTGACTTAAAAAATAAATATATTTATAAGTATTAATAAATTAAAGAAAATAATATTTAAAACTAATTAATTATGATTTAAAATAATTAACTATTTTCAATAAAATGTTTCTTATTTACTCTTATTGTAAACTTAAAAGTAATTTTATATAATAATAATGTTTATATAAATGATTTATTATCTTAAATATAAATATAAAGAATGGATATATAAAAAAACATATACAAAAATATTTTTAAATTCTAATCTTTTATATACAAAACAATAAAATAGAGTATCATAACAATGATTATTTATACTTATCAACAAGAAATAGTTTATCTAAAAAAATCTAAAATAAGTTTTATTAGTTTAGAAAATTGATACTCTTATAAAAATCATATAAGAAGTTAATTAGACAAAGATTATAATTGTGATTCTATTGGAAATTATATTTTAATTAAATTAAATTAATTTACATAATAAATAATAAATTAATTATTTTACAAATTTTGTAGAAAATGGTTTTCAATCATCATTATCATCAGTTAAATTAAACTTTTTTATTAATTTTAATCATCAATTATGCAAAGACTATAAATACTTTTAATTATTAATTTTATAAATTTAAGAATAGTAGCACTTATATTTTAATTCTTTAAAAGTTGCAGTTTCAATAATGGTGGTTAGTTTAAAATTTAAGCTTGTTATAGCCGTATTAGGGAGATCAGAACAATCATGAAAAAAGTTTTTTTATCAATTTGAAAAATAAATATAATTGGGTATTTATTACTTTCTATAACTCAAATAATTATTTTGGTTTTTGGTATTATAGATATAACATATTCAATTAAAAATAATAAGGAACCAATAATTTTTAGTTACAATGATTTAACTATTTATATAATTTTATTTTTCTTCGAAGTATTAATTTTTCAAATAAGAGTTAAATTTATTCAAGTGTTTAAATATAACATTGAAACAAATAAGAAAATTTTTATAACAAATTTATTTATGTTATTTGTTCCAGTAGTAAGTTTTTTATCTTATATAATTTTTATTATATTTAACCAAAAACAATTTAAGTTAAAAAGTATAAATTTGAATAATGATGAAACATATAATCTTATATCTATTGGTAAATACGATGAATTTAAGGATAAAGTTGCTAAATAAATTTTAAAACATTACAAATAAATTTAAAATGTTTGAGCTATTTTTAGTTTTAAGTGCTTTAATAAAAAATAAATTCTATCTTTAAATTATTTAAGAATAAATTTAAACTAGAAAGAGCTTTAATTTTTATGCTAATCATAGGAATAAGCTAACGAAAGTAAAAAGTAAATCAACATTTAATAAATCAAAGTTTATGATTATATCCGGGTTATTTAATTACTAATTCTTTAGATTTTATTTAATTACTTTTAACATAATGATTTATTAACACTATCTACAAAAATAAAACACTTTTTTGTTTATATAAAATATTTTTATATAAATAAATTGTAATATAATAATAGTAGTTAAAAGATTGAAAGGAATCATAAGAGATGAATAATAGTAAGTCTAATAGGAAAGTTAATTATTACAGTTATTATTTTTAGTTATGTTCAATTTTTAAATAATAATACTCTTGATAAATAAATAATAAAATAAAGATATATCAAGATATTTAAATAGAATATATTAAATGATTTTAAAGACAAATTATTAACAACTATAATAACTTAAAATATTTGTGATTTTACCAAAAGGAGTTTAAAGTAATTATTAGTATATTTAACTATTAGTTAAATTTAGAAAGAAGTTGAAATTAAATGAAAGAAAAAAATTATCAGTTACTTTTACAATCAATTTATTTACTTTATATAGTAACTGGTGTAGGTTCTATAATTTATAACATTATTAATGATCGTGCCCCAAATATTACTCAAAGTTATACTGAAACGATAGTTTTATATTCATTCACAATCAGTTATACATTAATTTTAACTATTACTTTGTTTGTGTTAACATTAATGAAAATTAAAATTATCCCAGAAATAGTAGAATTGATCTCAATTATTAGTTTTATAATGTTTGTACTATCAATTTTAACAACAAAAGATGGTGTCATTATAGTTTTTCTACCATTCTTTTTTATATTGGCTATTTTATTTTTATTTAAAGAAAAAATAGTTAAAGGTTCAAATATTAATGAAAATGTAATTGAAAACAATCAGGAAGAAAAAACATCATTAAGAAAAAATTTACTAAATGGGGAGTTTAAAAAAGCTCGTAATATTTTTTACTTTAATTATTTAGCTTTTTTACTTTTGGAAATATGACTTGTATATTCTATAATAATTAATCAAAATGTATTCAGCTTAGGAAAATATTCATTTATAATTTATGCTATAGTTTTAGTTTTGTTAGAATTTAGTTCATTTTATATTAGAACTAAAATGATTTATATTTTTAAAGTTGAACATACTACTAATTTTGATATTAAATTATATAATTTATGTAAAATAACAATGTTTATCCCCATATGTCATTACTTTTTTTGAATACCTTGTTTTATAATCAAAATTATAAGCTTGAAAAAAAGAAAAGTTATTTTAGTATAAAACACTTTTATTAATATATATTGATTTTTTCAAATAATTTTAATATTGGATAATGAGATATAAAGTTGGAAAATTTATTGAAATTTATTTTATTAAATGGTATTATTTCTATGAACATTAGTTCGATAGAAAGGATATTATTATGTCAGAGCAAGAAATAAAAAAAAGTTCTAAAAAAGGCAGAAGTTTAAAAGAAGTTTGAACTTGGTCTAATATTAGAGCTGTAACTGGCTCTAATTTATCTAAATTAAGCAAAGCATTTTTATTGCCGATCGCATTACTGCCGATCGCAGGTGTTTTTTTAGGTGTTGGAGCTACAATTGCTGCAAATACTTCTGAGTATACTGCGGGTTGATATATTGGTAAAACTATGAACACTATGGGCGATGTAGCGTTTGGAAATTTACCTATATTATTTGCTGTATCTGTCGCAATTGCTTACACAGATGATTCTGGGGTCGCGGCTATTACTGCAATAGTTGGTTTCTTAGTAATGAATGGAATACAAGCAGCTTTATTAAAACAAAATGATGTTTATGATTGAGCTTGAAAAGTAGGTCAAGATAATAAAACTGCTGGAGAAGCATGACAAAGCGGATTTGTTTGAGATAATGAAGGTGATGGAGGTTGAAAACAATTAGTAAGTTCATCCTATAGTATTTTATGATGGAATGGTGTACCTGCTGGGTTGATAACTTCAAATGTCGGAATAACTTCTTTAAATACTGGAGTTTTTGCATCTATTTTTGTTGGAGCAATTTCTGCTATAATGTATAATAAATTTCATAAAACACAACTACCTGCATTTATAAGTTTTTTCTCAGGTTCTAAATTAGTTCCTATTATAACTTTCTTTGCAGTAATACCGTTATCATTTATTTTTATATTTATATGACCAGCCGTTGGAAAAGGTCTTGAATGATTTGGAACAAATTCAGGAAAATTACCAATTGGTGCTGATTCATTAATTTATGAAGTTATTGAACGTTCGTTAATACCATTTGGTTTACATCACGTTTTCTATGCACCTTTATGATGATCATCTGCTGGAGGTTCTATAATTGATACTCTTGAAAAAGCTTATGAAAATGGGCAAACTACAATTGGTTCAAATGGTGCTAACATTGAAGATGTTATCAGATATTTAAAAGGTCTAGAAGATAAATCACAGTTAATTGGTGATCAATATATGATGTATTGAGTTTTAGGTGCAAAAAATAAGTTATCTGCACTTGGAGGAATTTATGAAAACAGCACTGAACCATTATTGAACTTTGATGATTTAGCACAAATGGGATTAAATCTAGGTAGATTCCAATCTGGTAAATTTGGCTTTATGTTATTTGGTTTACCTGCAGCTGGAATTGCAATGTGATTAAATGTACCTAAAGAAAATAGAAAATCAGTTATGGGAATTTATTTCTCAGCTGCATTTACTAGCTTTTTAACAGGAATTACTGAACCTATAGAGTTTACATTCTTATTTTTGGCACCTTGACTATTCTATGGAGTGCATATGCCATTAGCTGCGATTGCCTTTATGTTAGCAGGTTTTGCAAAAGTTCATGTAAGTATGACTGTATCAGGTGGAATGATAGATTATATTGTATTTGGATTAATACCATTTTATTTAAAAACAAATGCTCATTGAGCAATTGTTATTGGTCTAGGTATGGCTCCAATATACTTCTTTGCATTCTATTTTGCTGTTAAATATGGTAAAGTCCAAGTTCCGGGAAGAGCTGGAGAAGTAAAATTATTTACAAAATCTGATTTTAAATCAAAAAAAGAAAATAAAGATCAAGATGGCGGCAACAAACAAGCAGCAGTTATTAAGGCTACTAAAATAATTGAGTATTTAGGAGGTGAATCAAATATTAAATCTGTTGATTCATGTGCTTCAAGATTAAGAGTAACTGTTATTGATGCATCTATTGTTGATAAACAGGGAATAATGAGCCTTGGTGGTGCCACTGGTATAATTGCAAAAGGTACAAATGTACAAGTTGTTTATGGTGGTGAACAAGAAGTTATAAAACCACATATGAAAGAATTATTAACAAAATTAAGATCAGAAAATAAATAAAAAAAATATTTAGTCTATTAATAATAAACTAAATATTTTTTATTATTTAAGTTCGAAAGTTCCTTTATAAGCTAATTTTTCAGAACCTTTTGTCGCTTTTGCATCTGTTTGTTCAGTTGCTGTATCACCTTCAAGTGTGACATTATAAATTAAAACTGAGAAATCTTTACTATCTTTTGAAGCGTTTATAAAACCTATATATGAGTTAATAGTAAATTTACCATCTTTTTCAGTTTTCTCACCTTTTAAATCTTTTAATTCTTTAAATATATTTTTTAATCCATAAATATATATACTTGCTTCATCGTCATTTTCTTCAACTTGTTTGTTTTTATCTCTATAATGTGAACCTTCAAAATCTAATTTTACATCGTCAACATCATAAAATGATTTTTTATAATCCATTCCAAATGTATTATTTTCATTTATATTTATATCATGGTATGTATTAATTTCACTAATTTCATTATCAGATATTACAGTTGATTTTAGGTAAGTAGTTAATTTAGATTCGTCTTGTTCATCATTAAAAGTTAATTCTTCTGGTTTTTTATCTACAGTTACATTGAATGTTGAAGATACATCTCCATATTTTAAAGTAATTAAAGAAGTTCCTTCTTTTTTACCATTTATTACCAATGTAAATTTACCAGTAGAATTATCATCTTTTTCAGGTGAAGATTCAACTGTTACATTATCATTGTTTGAAGTAGCTGTTAATTTTGTGTCTTTAACAGGATTTGTAATATTAACTTCTAAGTTTTCTATTTTTTCATTCACGCTTAAAAATTGATCATTAATAGCATTAATAGATGGTGTTTTAACTTCGTTACTTGCACTATCATTTTTATTCCCACAAGAAATAACACTACCACTAGCTGAAGAAACAACTCCAATTGCAGCTAAAATTCCTAATAATTTTTTCATAATTCCTCCTTATAATTGAAGTTTAAATAGTTAAACACTATTTAAACTTACATTTTTATTATATCATTTAAATATAAAGAAACTTTAAACAATACACCAAAATAAGTTGTCAATAAAAGGAGTTAAAATTATGGGATTTAAAATATCTAAAGAAGATTTTAAAGTTTATATGAATATATGCCCTAAAATTGCTTGAATATTTCATTCACTTGATAATATGAAAACTACAAAAAAATTATTAGAAAACAATATAATAACAATACACGGAGTTACTGATGAAGAGTTAGAAGACGATATAGATACTAGCAAATTTAGTTTTTTAGATGTTTTTAATAAGTTTTACAAAGACAAGAATTCAATAGACGATATAAACATAGAAAAAGCAATTAAAGATTTTGAATCTGATCCAGAATTTGCAACCTTAGTCCCAAATAATGATTCAGTTGAAGATGGTTATTTAGTAGGGCAAGCAGCAATTGATTATTTCAAGTATAAACTAATCGAGGAAAATAATAAAAATAAAACTGATTTTTCATATAAAGATTTTAGTGAATTTAGTTTTGAAAAGTCTGTAATATTGTCTAAGGAAACATTAGCTGATAATAAAATAAAATATCTTTTCGAACCATCATTTGAATATGACAATAATAGTTATAAAGTTAAATGTGATGTTTTAATAAACAATGGTAATAATCATGTTGTAATTATTGAATTTAAAGCTTCTACTAAATCTAAATTAGAGTATTTTTATGATGTTTTATATCAAAAGTATGTACTTGAAAAAAATGGATATATTGTAGATGATGTAAGAGTTGGTTTAATAAATCCAAATTATATAAGAGGAAGTTTTGAGAATAAAACTGATTTATCTGAAAGTTTTGATATTTATAAAGATGAATGTCCTGATTATGAATCAGAAATTGAACCATTTATGGATAGTTTTACATTACAAGATGAAAAAACTTCAGATATTGAATATAATAAATTAATTAAAATAGTATCATTTTTAGAAAATACAAAAGTACACCCTGATTTTAAATCTTTAATTAATAATATTTTTAATGATACAACTAATTTTAATCTTGAAAAAATATTTTCAGAGATGAAACGTAATTTTACTAATGAATCATTCTTAATGAAAAATGATTGTTATTCACCGAAAATAAATTATAAAACTTTAAGCTGTAGTTGAGTTAATAAAGTGTGTCACCATGTTGTTGATTATTATGATAAAAATGATTATTCCATATACGACTTTTCAACATTTAAATCTAAGGCTGCTAAATTGTATAGTGAATTTGGTGACGAAGTAAATATAATGAATATAAAAGACCCATCAAGTGATTATTATTATATCGATAACAAAGAAGTTTTTAAACAAGACCAAATTAGGCTAATCAATGTAATCAAATCATATATTAAAAGTAATAAAACTGATACATCATGTTTTATTGATAGAGATAGGTTATTTGAAATTTCTGAATTGTTAAATGAATATAGATATAATGAAATATATATGTATGACTTTGAAACAGTTAAATGAGCAATACCTAAGTATAATAATTCTTGGTCTTATCAACAAATACCTTTTCAATATTCTATGCATTCATTTTTGATATCTGATTTTGATTATAGAACAGGGAAGGGTATAAAACATAAGAATTTTATTGCAGATAAACAAAAAGATCCAAGACCAGAATTCTGAACTAATTTTATTAAAGATTGTTTTGAATTTGGTCCAGGTGTTTATGTCGCTTATAATAAAGCGTTTGAAAAAACAGTTATAAAAAATGCTATAATGACATACCCATCACTTGCAAAACCTTTAAAATATATTTATGCAAATACAATTGATCTAATGGAATTTTTCAAGAAGTCTAAAAACAATTGATTAATATATCACCCAAATTTTAAAGGTTCATATTCAATTAAAAAAACGCAACCCGCACTTGCGCCTGAATTGTCTTACAAGGATTTAGTTATAAATAAAGGTGATGTAGCTAGTAAAATTTTTAGACAATATCTTGATAATATAATTTCTCAAGATGAGTATGAAACAATGCTACGACCGTATATGTTAAAGTATTGTGATAGAGATACGCTTGCAATGGTTGCACTATTGCAATCAATTCTTGAGTTAATCAATAAACATTGCATTTTTGAAAAGGGAATATTAAAATGAAAAAAATAATATATTGTGGAACACCTTCAATATCTGTAAAACCTTTACAAGCATTAATTGATTTAGGTTATGAAATTGGCTTTATAATAACTCAACCAGACAAAGCATTAAATAGACAAAAAAAAATCATCGTATCTCCATTAAAAGAATTTGCATTAAAAAATAACATAACTATTTATCAACCTAACAAAGTTATAGAATTATTAGATACTATAATAAATTATGAACCTGATTTCTTAGTAACTTGTGCATATGGTCAATTTATACCAGATAAGATTTTAAATTTATTTAAAAATTGTATAAATGTACATGCAAGTCTACTCCCTTTATATAGGGGAGGTAGTCCAGTCCAGTATTCATTAATGAATGGAGATAAAGAAACTGGAATATCATTAATGAAAATGATAAAAAAAATGGATGCTGGGGATGTATATGTTCAAAGTAAAATTTGTATAAATGAAAATGATGATAATGGAGTTTTATTTGATAAATTATCATCATTAGCATATCAAATTGTAAAAAATAATATAAATCAAATATTTAATAATGAAATTAAACCAAAACCTCAAGATGAAAGCAAAGTTACGTTTGCATACAACTTAAAAAATGAAGAAGAAAAGATTAATTGAAATCAATCTTCAATTCAAGTTCATAACTTTGTAAGAGCATTATCTCCAACACCAATTGCATATACTTTTTTAGAAAATGAAAGAATAAAAATAAAGAAAACTGCATTAATAAAAGATGATGAACCACTTATTATACCTTTAAAACTTTTTTTTCCAGGTGAAATAGTATTAATTGATAAAAAAGGTATTATTGTAGCAACTATGAATGGTTATATTAGAATATTAGAATTACAAAGAGAAGGTAAAAAAATGCTTGAATCTTCAGTTTATTATAAACAACAAAATTGTTTTATTAAACCAGGTATGGTGTTTAAATAATTTAGAAAATTAGTTATAATAAAAATGTTGACATAATAAGGAGAATATTAAATGTTAGTTAATGATTTAAGACCAGGAAATACATTTTTATATGATGGTAATATATTTGTAGTTTTAGAGAACTCATTTTCTAAAACTGGAAGACAACAAGGTAAAGTCTCATTAAAAGTAAAAAATCTTAGAACAGGTGCACGTGTTGATTTAACTTTTACTGGTGGAGATAAGGTTGACAAAGCCCTTATAGAAAAAAAAGATATGCAATATTTATATAATGATGGAAGTATTTGTATGTTAATGGATACTGAAACATATGAGCAAGTTGAAATTGCAAATGAAAAGTTAGAATGAGAGTTAAAGTTCTTGACAGACGGAACTATGGTAAAACTAACAGAATATAACGGTGAAATTTTAGGAATAAGCATTCCTGAGAAAATGGAACTAATAGTTACTGAAGTAGAACCAGCAGTTAAAGGTGATACTACAAGTGGTGCACAAAAAAAAGCTGTTCTAGAAACTGGATTAGAAGTTACTGTACCTTTATTTATTAAAGAAGGTGAAAAAGTAATTATTAATACAAATGATGCAAAATATTATGGAAGAGCAAATTAGGAAGAAGAAATTATGTACATAACTTTAGAAAAAAACTCTTTAGGAGATATTCAAATTGAAGACCAATTAATAAAGAAAATTATTCATAAAGATATAAAATCTAATATAGATGAGACCTTAAATTTAGATGTTAGAGTAGTTTGAGAACACGAAACAACATTATTTATTAATATTGTTATAAATATTGAAGATAGAAATAATTTTAGTATAGATCAAAATAAAATTATTAATTCAACATATGAGTTAATAAAAAAAACAATTGGTATACAACCAAAAACAGTAAGTGTATCTTTTGTATAGTTAGAAAGCGGTTACTATGTTAATTAACAAGTGAAAAAACAAGACTTTTTATTGAGAATTATTTATGTGTGTATCAATATTTTCAATGCTAGTTTTTGTTTATATTGAACATATGGTTAATAAACATTGATTAAGAAATGTGGACTACCCATTCTCACCAGTTTTATTTCAAGGACAGTTTGCAAGTTTTTTTACATTTCAAAGCAATGCATTAGTCGGAGCTTATTTTTTAATAAGGGTTTTATTTTATGATAATCAAATACGTTTTTGTAAAAATAAAACTCTTTTACTCTATGTTACTTGCTATATAACAGTAACATTTATTACTTACACATGTGTTTTGTTTCCAGCAACTTTAAAAAACAGTTATGAAACAAGAACTATTGATTGAATATATTCTTTATTCCTTCACGTAGTAATACCAGTTTCAACAATAACATATACTTTTTTAAATATTGATTTAACGAATTTTAATATAAGAAAATATTTTAAAACATATTTTTGAGGTTATTTTGCATACCCATGAATTTATACATTTTATTTATTGTTTAGAATATTTACATATTTAACAGATGATAGATTTTCTTCAATACCATTTGAAATAGTTTTCCCTTATGCACCAGTTTCTAATAAAACATTTGATTTTGGTAATTCAAATTCTGATGATATTATTGGTAGTATCGTATATACATTTTTTACAATTTTGTTACTATTTGTTGTGGTGCATTTATTATTCGTGGTTGTAAACATAACTTACGTTTTAATATTTTGAAAATTAAGCAAAAAAGGAAAAAGAGAAAATAAAATAAATTTAGAAACTATTAAAGTAAAAAAAAGTGGTAAAGTAATAGTTAATAAGGAAGAAGTAAGAGAGGAAAAATAATGTTAACTTTTAATAAAGAAAAACAAGAATTGACATTAAAATTAGTTCATGAATTAAAAAATCCATTTATAAATAAAAAAAATGGTTCAGTAACTTTAATTTCTGAGGATAAAACATTATATATGTATATAGCTTGTTCAAATGAAAGTAAGCCATTTAAAAACTGTGATTGTTTAAGAAAATTAAAAGAGTATTTAAACAATTTTATATCAACAAATAGTTATAATATAAACATTGATTTAGATACTTTCTTAGAATTCTATTCTGATAAAAAAGAGCGTGCAGCCTTAACTATATTTGATTCAATTTTATATAATGATCATAAAAAGATTAGTAGAAAATCTAATTCAAGTTGTGAATCTAATTATATTTACAATTTAATCACAACTAAACATTTAGATTTAGAATCATTATTTAATGAAAGCATTATAAAAATGGAGTTTGTTAATTTTGCAAGAGATTTACAAGATTTACCTCCAAATGAAGGAACTGCTCCAAAAATAGCTGAATTAATTGAAACTAAGGCTAAGGAAGTAGACGGAGTTAAATGCACTATATTAACAAAAAAAGAAATTGAAAAAATTGGTTTAAATTTATTATTAGCAGTAAACGCAGCTTCAGAAATAGAACCAAGAGTTGTTATTTTAGAGTACAATAACGATTCATCAAAAGAAAAAATTGGTCTAGTTGGAAAAGGAATAACATTTGATTCAGGTGGATATAACTTAAAAGGTGCAGCAGGACTTGCTAATATGAAGTTTGATATGTCAGGTGCCGCTATTGTTTCTTCAACTGTATTAGCTTTAGCAAAATGTAAAGCAAAAACTAATGTTGTTTCGATTTCAATGCTAACTGATAACAGAATTGGTGGTCATGGTACATTAACTGAATCAATTATTAAATCATATAATGGATTAACAGTTCAAATTGATAATACAGATGCTGAAGGTAGACTTGTATTAGCTGATGGTATATCATATGCAGTTAAAGATTTAAAAGTAGATAAAGTATTTGATGTTGCAACACTAACAGGTGCAATGAGATTCTCACTTGGAATTTGACATACTGGGGTATTTACTAAATATGATAGATTATGACAATTAATTGAAAAATCAGCATTTAATCAAAACGAATTAGTTTGAAGGCTACCAATGATTTGAGAACATTTAGAAATTATGAAATCTACACCAATTGCTGATTTAACAAATACTGGTCAACCAAATGCCGGAGCTGGATCATCTACAGCAGCAGCATTTTTAGACTTATTTGCTGAAAACAAGCCTTATTTACATTTAGATATAGCAACCACTGCTCAAGACAAAGGTAGGGGTAAAGCAATTATGTTAAAAACTTTATTTGAACTATTAAAAAATGATTATTAATATAAATAAAACACACAATTAATGTGTGTTTTATTTATATTAATTAGTTATTATTTTGATTAATGAATCATCAATATTATCAACGGTTTTAATTAATATTTCTTCAAGGGTCATACCTTTATTGTGCATCTCAGCAATTAACAAACCATCTGAATCATTAACATTATTATAAGATAGTGCATTTATAATTGTTTCTTTAACATGTTTGCAATCAATATTATTTTTATTTGCAATAATAAATGGCTTAAATATTCTTTCATCTAATTGAATTTTTTTTATTGTATTTCTTGCTACTCTTTCAAAATCATCTTTTATATATTTATTTCTAAATCTTTTTATAACATTTAATTTAAATTCTTTTAGTTTTTCAGAATCATAATTAAATTCTTTTTCTATAACTTTTGAAAGCTCTGATAAATAACTTTCTAAAAAATTTAATAATGTTTGGTCTTCTAAATTATTTAGTGTATTATTAATATATTTATGTTTAAAATTTGATAATTTCCATTCTTTTCATGATATTGAAGCGTGACTACCGTTTAACATTCACACTTTCTTACAAATTTCTGCATCAATATTGTTTGTAAATGTTATTGTTTCTGGCTTAATAATATTATCGTTTCAATTTTTTTCATCTGCAATTCAAGAATAGTAAGGTTCAACTTTAATATTTAAGTCATTGGAAGTGTCGTTTGGAACAATTCTATCAACCATAACATCAACAAAGCTAATAAGTTTTTTGTTAAAATTATAATCATTAAATAAATCATATTCAAAAGATGTTGAAACTTTTTCTCCATTTTCACAGCACATAATAATTAAAGGTTTATTTGCATTTTCTTTTATTTTTATAAAAGATATTAATTGGTTTTTTATATATTTTAAATTATTTGAACCGATAGACGTTGTGATTATATCAATATCTTTAACATTTAATTCATTCTCTATTTCATTTACCAAAACAGCTTTGTAATTTGTTATTTGAGTCGATATCTCATTTTCATCCAATTCTATAACTTGATAACTTTCTTGATTTTTTAATTTGTTAATTAATTCTGCATTGCTATCAGTGAAATAAAATTCTTCTACTAAACCAGTTTTGAATAATATTGGAGCAATAAAACCACGTCCTATATTTCCTGCACCATAATGTAATATTTTCATTATAAATTAAACTCCTTTAAGATTCTATCTGCAGATGGATTTTTTATTAAATCGTTAACAAAATCAATATCCATCATTTTTTCTGCAATATTAGAAAGTATTTCAATATGATTATCAGATTTAGCAGCTATTCCAATAAAGAAATGAACTAAATTTGAATCATAATTAATAGGGTCTTTATAATGTATTACAACAATACCATCCTTTAATACACCAGTATCATTCATTCCATGAGGTATCGCTAAATAATTTCCTATGTAGACTGAAAACTTTTTCTCTCTTTCTAACATTGAACTTATATATGATTCTTCAATATAACCTAGTTCTTTTAAAAGTTTACCACATTGTTTAATTGCTTCTACTTTATCTTTTGCAAACTGGTTTATTTTTATATTTTCTTTTTTTAATATTTCACTTTTCATATTTTCTCCTATAAGTTTTTTATATATTTTTTCTGTTATTATCTTATGAATATCATTTTTTTTACTCAGTAATAATATAATAGGCATTACAATAAAATTATTTAAGTCAAACTCATTTAAGTCTATTGATGAAATTACTAGATCAAAATTCTTAAGATAATCTTTTGAAACTAATGAATAAGGAATATTTTCTACTATAGAATTTCTATACAATGAGTTTAAATGATTCTTTATCATTGCACTTTGGCCCATTCCACCAATGCATATTGTTAAGATCTTTAGTTTTTTTTCATATATGTATGAATCAAATCAAACTAGTATATGAATAAAAATTTCATACTTTAATAATTCTATATTTTTATATTCTCCAAATTTTTCAATCAGTAAATCGTTATTAATATCTCATATTTCTTTATAAATAGTTTTATAGTGTGTTAGGTTTCTTATATATTCTTCAATTATAAAATCATCAGTGTTATCAATTATAATATTTGAACTAATATGGTTTTTAATTCTCTCTAAAGTATCTAAGCTTAATTTCAATTTTTTATTAAATAGATTAGAAATTTTAACATCTAATAAATTTATATAATCAGTTAAAATTTCTTCTTTTTGCGAACTTAAACATTTATAAAAAAACTTTTCATAACTTTCATCTGAATAAATATCTTTTATTAAATTAATAAATTCATTATAATATTCAATATTATCTATGTTATTTAATAAAATGCTATTTTTTGGATGGTTCATTCAGAATGTAAGCTTTATAGACATTATTATCAAGTTTAAATTTGAAATATTAACTTGATTAGAGGTAAACTCTAATAACCAGTAAAATATTTTATTATATATATCAATCTTATATTTTAACTTTAATGATCTATAAACATAATTAGAAAAAAGTTTTTCAATCTTATTTAATTTCAAAATTGAGTAAACTTTTTTAAATAATACATATTTTGTAATTATATCAATTATTATTTTTATTTCTTGATCAATTAAAATATCTTCAAGTTTGATTCCTTGTTTCGTTATATTTATTGATAGATTATATTTTTTTAAAATAATGTCTAAGTCATTTAAGTCTTCATCTATTTGATTTAGAGATACATCTAAATCATCTTCAAGATCTGATTTAGTTACTAATTTATCTTTTAATAATGTTAAAAATATATATAATAATCTTTCTTCTTTTAATAATAAGCTTTCATCTAATTGGATCTTAGACAAAATATTTTCTGTTATTCCTTCAAATTTGATTTCATACTCATTATTAGTAAGTTTAAAATTACCATATTCTTTTATAAAATTATTTATATCATCAATATCTCTAGTCAATGTTTTTTCACTAATATCGAAATATTTTATTAAAACGTTAATATCAACTTTTCTATAATTAATTATTGTATTTAATATTCTAAGTTGTCGTTCTTTCTTCATTTTTTATCTCTAAGTTTTCTTTAAATTCTAAAATTATTTTATCATAAAACGATTTATCTAAAAAGTTAGAGATACTTTTATGAATTGCATTAGGTGCTTTTTGTTTTGCATAATCAGATAGTTGTTCTTGAGTTATTACAAACATTGCATCATTTGGTAATTCCTTTACTGGATAGTTTACAACTTCAATATTAATATTATTCTCTTTAAGTTTTTTTCTTAAAACAGAAGCTCCCATTGCACTAGAACCCATACCAGCTTCACATGCAAATATAATTTTTTTAACGTCTTGTAATTTTGGTAAATCTGTTAATTTATTAGTTTTAACATATTTACTTTCTTTACCTTTTAAGTCTTGCATTTTTGCTGCTGCTTCTTCATATGAAGTGCTCATTTTTTTGTATTTTTTTCTCATTATAAAATGAATCAAGAATCCTACCAATGCAGTTGTACCACAAGAAGCTGCTATTCCTAAAAATACCCCTGCATAATTCATGGCACCTGGTGCAATAAATATTGATATTGCAATAATAGATCCTGGTGATGCTGGTGCTATTAAACCTGCATCAAATATTTGGAATATTGCATCTCCAACTAGACCACCAGCTATTAGAGCGAATATCATTTCTATTTTCATTAGTATAAATGGGAAGTATACTTCATGTATTCCACCAAAGAAATGTATAATTGATGCACCTGCAGCATTACCTCTTTGTTTTTTATCAAAAATCATAAATGTTATTAATGCACCAAGACCTGGCCCTGGATTAGCTTCAAGTAAATATAATATTGATTTTCCATAAGTTCTTGTTAATTCTAATGATAGTGGGGTAAATACACCATGATTAATTGCATTGTTTAAAAAGAAAATTTTTGCAGGTTCTACTATTAACGCTGCTAAAAATATAAGTTTATTTGTAATTAGAACTCTTACCATTTCTGCAAGTGCTCAAGTTATTGAGTTAAATATATAAGGCATTCCATAAAATGCTCCAACACCTAATCCAAATGCTAAAAATCCCATTACAAAGTTATTTACAAGCATTTCAAATCCTTGTTTTACTCTACCTTCAAGTAATTTATCTACACCTTTTAATATTCCAGCTGATGCTGGTCCAACAATCATTGCTGAAAGTAACTGCGGTGATGCAGATGACCCTTCAGCAAACCCAGGGTTATATTGGTTACCCATTATAACTGCAAATACTACAAATGTGGCTATAAATCCACCTCTATCTTTATGAACCAATCTTCCTGCATTAAATCCAATTAGTACTGGAATTAAATAAGTTATTATATTTCCAACAATATATTTTTCAATTGCTTCAACAGGTGTTCAACCTTTTTCAATAAAGAATGCAGTTAATAGTCCTCATGCTATCATAAGACCGATAATTGGCATTATCATGGAACTTAATCATCCACCAAACTTTTGGACTCTTCGCATTGCAATTCTTTTATTAAAATTATTCTTCATAAACAAAGCAAACTTATTATTAGTTTCTCTGTTGTTGATTTCTTTAATAATTTCATCCATAAAATCAACTCCTTTCATTTTTATTATTTAATATTTATAAGTATATTTAAATGTTAGGGTAAATCTTTTTTGTCTATTAATTAGACAAATTATTAATTGTAGTATAATTATTTTAACTTGAAAAGGAAACTAATCATGATTGATATTGATAATTATAGTTACATTGAAACAAGTAGATTATATTTAAAGTATGTAAATATTGATAATGCACAAGATATGTTTGAATATTGCAACGATGAAGAAACTGTATTTTATCTTGATTTTGATAGACATTTAACCTTAAATGATACAATAAATTCAATTAAGAGCTATTTTATGCTTAGTCCTTTCGGTAAATATGGAATTTTTATAAAAGATAATGATAAAATGATTGGTACAATTGATATTAGATTAAATAATAATGAATATAGTAATTTAGGTTGAGTTATTAATAAAAATTATAGAAATAAGGGTTATTGTTCAGAGGCTTTACTTGGACTAATTAGTTTTTATTCTTCTAAATTAAATATAAGAGAGTTATATGCAATTCATGAAGTAAGTAATATTGCGTCTGAAAGAGTTATGGATAAAGCTAACTTTATTAAACTCAATAAGTTTTTCAAAAAAGAAGTGAAAAAAAATGAAAGAACAATGTGTATACACAAACTTCAAATTAAAAAATAATTATCTAAAGTTTTTGTTTAAATTATTGTAAAAACTATAAAATAAGTTATAATTTTTATGAAAGAATACTTTAAATTTGTCCTGAGAGGCAGATAAGTAATGTCTAACTTCTTTTTAGCATTATTTAATTGTCTATCATAAGTGATAGACTTTTTTTATAGGTAACTTTCACACATAAAAGAGGTAGCTATGTCAACAAAAATAATTTTTAATAATGAAGCAATATTAAGAACCATAACTAGAATTTGTCATGAAATTCTTGAAAGAAATAAAGGTGTAACCAATGTAGTTTTAGCAGGTATTAAAACAAGAGGTTATTTTTTGGCTTTAAGAATATCAAAAAAAATTGAACAAATTGAAAATATAAAACTTGATGTTGTTGAAGTTGACATATCAAATTACAGAGATGATAAAAAAATAAAATCAAATAATTTTAAATTAAACTATAATCTTGAAAATAAAATAGTTATTTTAGTAGACGATGTAATGTTCACAGGTAGAACTGTTAGAGCTGCAATTGATTGTATTCTTGATTTTTACAGACCAAGTAAAATAATGCTTGCTGTGCTAGTTGATCGAGGACATCGTGAATTACCAATTAGAGCTGACTTTGTAGGAAAAAACATACCAACTTCTATCAACGAAAAGATTAAAGTTCATTTAGTTGAAGTAGATAATGAAGATGTTGTTTTAATTCTTAATGGTTAGTTTTTTTTATGGAGGAATTTATGAAAAAAATTGAAAATTTATTAACTATTGAAGAGTTATCAAATGAACAAATAAATCATTTGATTGAAAAATCTATTTACTTTAAAAATAATAAAACTATAATTCCAAAACTTAAGAAAGACATATTTATTGCAAATTTATTTTTTGAAAATAGTACAAGAACTCATAAAAGCTTTGAAGTTGCAGAAAAAATGTTAGGATTTAAATCTATTGAGTTTCAAACTGAAACAAGTTCTATCCAAAAAGGAGAAACTTTATATGATACAGTTTTAACTCTTGGAAGTATAAACATATCAGGTTTAGTAATAAGACATCCAGATAAAGAGTACTATAAAGAACTACTACAATCTAAAAATATTAAATCTAAAATTATAAATGCAGGAGATGGAGTAGGAGAACACCCCACACAATCTTTACTTGATTTAATGACTATATATGAAAACTTTAAGACTTTTAAAGAAATTAAAGTAGCTATATGTGGAGATTTAAAACACTCAAGAGTAGCACATTCGAATATGAAAATTTTAAAAAGGTTAGGGGCTAAAGTTTATTTTGCAGGACCTAAAGAATGATTTGAAAATAATTATAATGATTATGGTGAATATAAAACTATTGATGAAATCATTAACAAAGTAGACGTTTTAATGTTATTAAGAGTTCAAAATGAGAGACATACCGATAGATTAAATAACTCGATTAATTATTTAGAAGAATTTGGTTTAAATATTTCTAGGTATAACAGATTAAAAGAAGGTTCAATCATAATGCACCCTTGTCCTGTTAATAGAAATGTTGAAATTGAATCAAGCCTAATTGAATCTGAAAAATCAAAACTTTTAGAACAAATGACAAATGGTCTTTATATGAGAATTGCAATTTTATATGAATTATTTAAGGATGAGTTCTAATGATATTAATTAAAAATGCATCATATTTCATTGATAATAAACTTTGTAAAAACGATATATTAATTAATGGAAAAAAAATAATTAAAATTGCGAAGGGAATTGAAAGTTTAGATTATTATACTTTAATTGATGCAAGTAATTTTTTCTTAACACCAGGATTAATTGATGTACATGTACACACTAGAGAACCAGGTTATGAATATAAAGAAGATATAAGTTCAGTTAGTAAGGCAGCATTGAAAGGTGGAGTGACAACTATATGTTCAATGGCTAATCTATCACCTGTACCTGACAATGTAGAAAGTTTCTTAAAAATAAATCAATTAATAAAAGAAAAATCAAAAATTAAAATACATCAAATGTGTGCAGCAACAAAAGAATTAACATCTGATGAATTAGTTGATTTTAAAGCATTAAAAGAAGCTGGTGCTAGATTCATTTCTAATGATGGATATGGAATACAAAACAAAATAACAATGAAAAATATAATTAATGAAGTTAAAGTAAATGATTTATTAATTTCTGTACACCTTGAAACAAACTCCATAAAAAAAGATGGGATGATTCAAAAGAGTAAGTTCTCAAAAATTAATAATATAAAGCACTTTAGTTACAAATCTGAGTATAAACAATTAAAAAGAGATATTAAATTGTTAAAAGAAAACAGTTGTAAATATCATGTCGGCCATCTTACATCAGCTAAAACTTTGAGATTGATAAAGAAATACAAAAACAAATTAAATATTACGTGTGAAGTTAACCCAAACCATCTTTTATTAAATGTTAATAATTTTCAAGATAATAGTGGATTGTATAAAATAAATCCTCCAATTAGAACTTTAAAAGACCAAAAAGCTTTATTGAAAGGATTAAAAGAAGGAACAATTGATTGTATTGCAACTGATCATGCACCACATCAAAATGATGAAAAGTTTATAGAATTTAAAAAAGCAAATTTTGGAATGATTGGTATAGAATTTAGTTTTAGTATTTTATATACAAAACTTGTTAAAAATAAAATAATAACTCTAAATAAACTTGTTGAGTTAATGCATTACAACCCCAACAAAATATTTAACCTTAAGGAAAATTCAATTGCAGAAAACCAAATAGCAAATCTAGTGCTTTGAAATTTAAATGAAAAGTATTATTTAGATGAAAACACAATTGTTTCAAAATCTAAAAACACTCCATTTCTAGGTGAAGAATTATTTGGAAAAAATAAATATACAATAGTGGAAGGAAATATTAAATGAAAAGATGATTAATATTATCAGATGGAACAATATTTGAAGGTTCAGCATTAGGTAATGATGTTTCTGTAATAAATGAAATAGTTTTCACAACTGCAATGACAGGATATCAAGAATCAATTACAGACCAAAGTTACAATGGACAAATATTAATATTTACATATCCATTAGTTGGTAATTATGGAATAAACAATGAAGATAATGAATCTATCTTTCCAACATGTTCTGGAATTGTTGTTAAAGAAAATTGTGAAGTTGGGTCAAATTTTAGAAATAAAATGTCACTTTCAAATTTCTTAAAGAATAAAAAAATTACTGGCATATCAGATATAGACACAAGAATGCTTACTAACAAAATAAGAGATAATGGAACATTAACGGCTGCTATAGTTTGTAAAGAAAGTGAAATTCAATTATTCTTAGAAAAGTTAAAAAACTTTAAGCCCAAAACAAATCATGTAGAAGAGGTTTCTACTAAAAATATTTATTATATCCCTGGTAACAGATATAAAGCTGTTTTAATTGATTTTGGTTTAAAAATTTCAATTACAAAAGAGTTATCAAAAAGAGATTGTGGAGTTTTTGTTGTTCCTTATAATATAACAACAGATGAAATTAATAAATTAAACCCTGATGGTATTATGTTGAGTAACGGACCGGGAGATCCTAAAAATTTGCCTGACCAAATTGAAATGATTAAAGAGTTACAATTGAAATACCCAATTTTCGGAATATGCTTAGGTCATCAGTTATTAGCATTAGCAAATGGATTAAATACTAAAAAAATGTTATTTGGTCATAGAGGTATTAATCATCCTGTAAAAGATTATGAAAACAACAAGTGTTATATAACATCTCAAAATCATGGTTATGTTGTTGATGAAAATTCAATAAATAAAGATATAGTAGAAATTACTCATAGAAGTTTAAATGATAATTGCATAGAAGGATTAAGCTATAAAAACTCAAAGTCATTCTCAGTTCAATTCCATCCTGATTCTTGTCCAGGTACAAGCGATAGTTATTATTTGTTTGATAATTTTATAAATTCAATTAGACAAGGAAAGGAAATATAAAATGCCAAAGAACTTGAAAATTAAAAAAGTTGTCATAATAGGCTCTGGACCAATCGTTATTGGACAAGCAGCTGAGTTTGATTATGCTGGAACACAAGCTTGTATTTCATTAAAAGAAGAAGGTTATGAAGTTATACTTATTAATTCTAACCCCGCAACAATAATGACTGAAAAAGGAATTGCAGATAAAATTTATATTGAACCTCTTTCTATTGAATTCGTTGAAAAAGTTTTAAGAAAAGAAGAACCTGATGCAATATTACCTACAATGGGTGGGCAAACCGCATTGAACTTAATATTAGATTTAAATGAAAAGAATATTTTAAAAGAATTAAATATCAAATTACTAGGAACTAGCATAGAAGCAATTAAAAAAGCCGAAGACAGAGAGCTATTTAAAAACTTGATGAATGAACTTAAAGAACCCATACCTGCAAGTACAATAGTTTATAATGTTGAACAAGCAAAAAACTTTGCAAATGAAGTTGGTTTCCCATTAATTGTTCGTCCAGCTTTTACATTAGGAGGAAGCGGCGGGGGAATCTGTAACAATATAGAAGAACTTACAAAAACTGTTTCTCAAGGTATAAAAGAATCTCACCTTCACAAATGTTTATTAGAACAAAGTATTGCAGGTTATAAAGAAATTGAATATGAAGTTATAAGAGATAGTAATGATAATACAATAATAGTTTGTAATATGGAAAACTTTGATCCTGTTGGTATTCATACTGGTGACTCTATTGTTTTTGCTCCTTGTCAAACATTATCAGATATTGAAAACCAATTATTAAGAGACTCTTCATTGAAAATAATTAGAGCATTAAAAATAGAAGGTGGTTGCAATATTCAATTTGCTTTAGACCCAAATTCTTTTAAATATTATGTAATTGAAGTAAACCCAAGAGTAAGTCGTTCATCATCTCTTGCAAGTAAAGCAACAGGTTATCCAATAGCTAAAGTATCTGCAAAGATAGCGGTTGGTTTAACTCTTGATGAAATATTAAATCCTGTTACAAAATCTACAATGGCTTTTTTTGAACCAACACTTGATTATGTTGTTACAAAAATACCAAGGTGACCCTTCGATAAATTTAATAATGCGGATTTTAATTTAACAACACAAATGAAATCAACTGGCGAAGTAATGGCAATTGGAAGAACTATAGAAGAATCTTTTTTAAAAGCAATAAGGTCATTAGAAATTAATAAATATCATATTGATTCTGACGAATATAAGAATGTAAGTAATGATATTTTAATTAAAGAAATGTCTAAGCCAACACATAATAGAGTATTTATTATTGCACAAGCTATCAGAAACAATATTAGTTTAGATGAAATTCATATTAAAACAAAAATTGATTTGTTCTTTTTGAGTAAATTAAAGAATATTATTGATTTAGAAAATGAGTTAGTTAATAAAAATTTGAGCTTAGAAAGCTTGAAGAAATTAAAAAAATATGGTTTTTCAGATTATATAATAGCTAAATTATGTTCGAAAACTGAAAATGAGATATATCAAGAAAGAATAAAAAATAATATTATTCCTGTTTTTAAAATGATCGATACATGTTCAGGTGAGTTTAAATCTGTTACACCTTATTTTTATTCAACATACGAATTAGAAAATGAAAGCATACCTTTCAAAGAAAAAAGCATTATTGTTTTAGGGTCAGGACCAATTAGAATTGGTCAAGGTATCGAATTCGATTATGCAACAGTTAAATGTGTTGAAGAAATAAGAAAATTAGGTTATAAAGCAATTGTAATTAATTCCAATCCAGAAACAGTTTCAACAGACTTCTCAATATCTGATAAATTATTTTTTGAACCGCTAACCATTGAAAATGTTATGAATGTAATAAATTATGAAAATCCTTACGGTGTAATTGTACAATTTGGTGGGCAAACAGCAATTAATCTTGCTGATGAATTAGTTAAAAGAGGTGTGAAAATTCTTGGTACTAAAGTTGAAAACATTGATGAAGCAGAAGATAGAGATAAGTTTGAAAAATTATTATCTAGTTTAAATATTAATCAACCAATTGGGAAAACAACTAAAACTAAACAAGATGCTATAAAAATAGCATCTGAAATTGGTTATCCTGTTTTACTAAGACCTAGTTATGTTCTTGGTGGTAAATCAATGCAAATTGTTTACAATGAAAAAGAATTAAAACAATATATAGATAATGCAATAAAGGACAGTGAAAGTAGTACATTATTAGTAGATAGATACATATTAGGTGATGAATATGAAGTTGATTTAGTTTGTGATGGAAATAATGTTTTAATCCCTGGAATAATTGAGCATATAGAAAAATCAGGTGTCCACTCAGGTGATTCTATGGCAGTATATCCTCCTCAAAAATTATCAAACATTTTAATTAAAGAAATTATTACTACATCTAAAAAAATTGCACTCAGTTTAAACATAATTGGCATCATAAATATTCAATTTATTATAAAAGATAACGAGCTTTATATAATTGAAGTAAACCCAAGGTCAAGTAGAACCGTTCCATTTTTAAGTAAGATAACAGGAATTAATTTAGTTGGTAAAGCAACACAAGCAATGTTAGATATTAATTTAAATAAAAGTTCTAATTATAAAGAATTTAATGAAAAATCTAAAAATATTTTTGTAAAAGCACCTGTTTTTTCATTTATGAAATTAAAACAAGTTGATACAGATTTAGGTCCAGAAATGAAATCCACTGGTGAAGCTATGGGTTGAGATAGTAATTATTATAAGGCTCTTTATAAAGCATTTATAGCATCAAACCAATATATACCTAAAACAGGTAGTATTTTATTTACAATTGGTGAAAATAAAGAAGAAGCCTCTCATTTAGCTAAAAGATTCAAAGAAATTGGATTTAAAATATATGCAACAAAAGGAACTAGAAGATATTTCAATGACAAAAATATAACGAGTTTAGAAGTATCAAAAATTGAAGAAAAACTTGAAAATAATATAATTGATTTCATTAAAAATAACAAAATTGATTTAATAGTAAATACCAAGAGTAAGAAGAATAAACTATACAGTCAAGATGATTTAATAATAAGAAGATCTGCAACAGAATCTCAAATACCATTATTTACTTCATTAGATACAGTTAATGCAATACTTGAAGTATTAGAATATCAAAGTTTTAGAATGAGTGAGATGTAAAATGAAAAATAATATCATAATCGCATTAGACTTTTCAAATCTAAAAATTTTAAAATCTTTTTTAAAAAAATTTAAAAATGAGAAGTTGTTTGTAAAAGTAGGAATGGAATTATTTTATAAGTATGGTCCTAAAATAATAAAGTATTTAAAAAGAAAAGGGTATCTAATATTTATTGATTTAAAAATTCATGATATCCCAAATACTGCTTATAAAGCTACCTTAAATTTGTTAAAATTAAATCCTGACATTATAACTGTTCATGCAGGTGGTGGAAAAGAAATGCTTGATTCTGTTTATAAAGCAAAAAAAGAGTTAAATTGCTCTACACAAATATTTGCAGTCACTTATTTGACTTCAATAGATGAAAATGTCTTAAAAAATGACTTAAAAATAAATAAACCACTCAAGTTATCAATATGTGATTTAGCAACTTTATCATATAATTGTAAAATAGATGGTGTTGTTTGTTCTGTATGAGAATCTATATCTATAAAGGAAGTAATTACTAATGATTTTAAAACATTAACTCCAGGTATAAGATCTATACAAAACAATTCAGATCAAAAAAGAGTAGCTACGATTAATGAAGCAAAATATAATAAAAGTGATTATATAGTTGTTGGTAGAGAAATTACAAATTCTAATAATCCTTATAAAAAATATTTAGAACTAAAAAGGGAGTGAGAAAATGATTAATAAAGAAAATGATGTTGCAAACATTTTATTAGAAACTAAGGCTATTGAACTAAATTTTGAAAATTATTTTACTTGAGCTAGTGGTATAAAAAGCCCTATATATTGTGATAATAGAGTATTAATTAGTTATGTTGAATATAGAAATAAAATTGTTAATTATTTTATTGACTCAATTAAGCAAAACTATCAAAGTGTTACTTTAATTGCAGGTGTAGCAACATCTGGTATTACTTGGGCATCAATGATTAGTCAAAAAATGAATTTACCAATGATATATGTTAGACCAGAACCTAAAGATCACGGTAGAAATTCACAAATAGAAGGAAGATTTTTTGAAAAGCAAAATGTAATTATAATCGAAGATTTAATTTCAACTGGGGGTAGTGCTTTAAAAGTTTGTGATTTACTCAGAGATAGTAAACTTAATGTTCTAGGGGTTTGTGCTATTTTTTCTTATGACTTAAAAATATCAAAAACTAATTTTGAAAAAAGTAATTACAAATTAAGTTATTTATCATCTATAAATAACTTATTAAATTTAATAAATGAAAATAATCTTTATGATATAAATCAAGTTGACAAATTAATTTCCTTTTTTAATAAAATTGATAAATAATTTTATGTATAATATAAATTATTAATAAAAAGGATTTAGAAATGAAAAAAAAGTTTAACATCTTTATCGTTATTTTTTATGTTTTTGCAATTATTTTATCTTTATTTAATTTTAATGCTGAAACAAATAATTATAAGTTTAATTCTATAAATAATAATACAATTAATAAAGCTGAAACACCAAATAATCCTGAAAATGAAATTAATTCATATTTATGAGGTGGATTATCATTGCAATATTTTATTTACAAGCATAGTGATATAAAAGAAAACGAAGTTGCAAAGAATTTATATGATAGGTTAATGATTGACAATAAAAATGATTTAACTGAAGATTTTTTTTACATGGGATTAATGGCTCCAATTATTAACATTTCTCTATATGGTTTAACATCATATAGAGAATATTTCGCTGAAGCATACTCAAAATGAACTACAACTGAAGATAGCGCTAAAAATAAATCATGAGAAATTGTTAATTACTATTTTTTAAATATTTATCCAGTTTTAAAAAATAATACAAATGGTTTATTTGATTGAATTACATTAAAATCAAAAGTAGAATTGGATTTAAAAGATAATAATAGTAATAATTTAATATATAAAACAAATTTAAACAGCAGTGACACAAATATGAATGCTAATGATTTAGGGTATAACAATTATACTGAAATTGGATATTTAGCTACAACTAATAAATTATATAGTTCTAACTCAGTAATTTTTGCTACTGAGTCAGCATTTTTTCAAGGTAACCTAGGTTTAAATCATAATTCAGTCAACAATCCTATTTTGGGAAATTACTTGCTACAATCAAAATTCCAAAATGGATTTAATGATATTGATTATGAAAATATATCTAAGTTTATGTATGATACTTTAAATAAAGCATCTGCTTCATCTATAGAAAAATTTAATTTTGTAAAAGGTTCAAATGACCGAATGTTTAAATCATTTGATGAAATGGATGAGTTTTTTAAAACAAATACAAAAAGTTCTGTTACTAAATCAGGGTCAAACATATTTTTAAAAGAAGCAATTGATGCAATGTCAAATTACTATTCTTGGAGTTCTATTAAAACTAATCTTTTTAAAAATCAAATTTTAGATTTAATGAACTTTACATTTTATATTACTAATTGATATTCTCTTGGAGAAAATGAAAAAGATTCATTTAAATATAACCTAATAGCGATTATATTTTCACCTGATGATGATATCGTTGATGGTTCAGGAAATAATAAAGGTGTTATGGGTTATACAAGCATGGCTGGTCAAGTAAATAACTCTTTTGGACCAAGGGGCATTGCATACTCTCATATTGTTTATAATGGTGCTGCATTTAATTTAGACTCTCCAGTTAATGAAGCAAAAGAACAATATACTAAAAATTGATGAACCTCTCCAAATATTTTTACTACATTAAACCATGAAATGGGTCATTCAGTTGATTCATTTTTAGGAGAATCATCTGAATTTTATAATTATATAAAATCAAATTTTTCAAGTGTTATTAATAGTAACCCTATAAAAGAAGGTGAAAATGCCTTATATCAAGGTACAGTCTTTGGTTTTGATGAAGCTTCAACATCTACTTCTTATATATTATATGTAGTTTTAGGTTTAGTTGTTGGATTGGCAATTGCTGGATTGTTGACTTTTTGGTTTATTAGAATAAGTAAGAAAACAAAATCTATAAATCCTTCCAAAACAAATTAATAAAATAAAGTCCATTATGTAATGGACTTTTTAAGTATTTTATACTAATATGTTTTTAAGTAATTTTTTATTTCTCAATCAGTAACTTCTGTTGAGTAATCTAATCATTCTTTTTCTTTTATTGAAATGAACTTACTGTGTAAGTCATTACCTATAAAACTTCTGATAAAATCAGATTTTTTAAAACATTCTATAGCTTCTTGCAAATCATGAGGAAGGTTATCTATGTTTAAAGCTTTTCTTTCAATATTATCCATTTTAAACAAGTTTCTTTTAATTGATTGAAAATCAGTTAATTTATTTTTAATACCATCTATTCCGGCCATTAATATTGCACTTAAACCTAGATAAGGATTGCAACTTGAATCAACTGACCTTACTTCAACTCTTTTAGCTTGTTTATTTGCTGCAGGAATTCTAATCATTGTTGACCTGTTTGAATCACTTCAAGCAATATAGCAAGGTGCTTCAAAACCAGGAACTAATCTTTTGAATGAGTTTATAGTTGAGTTTGTCAACAATGATATTTCACGTGCATTTTTTAATACTCCATTAATAAAATATATTGCTAACTGACTTAGTCCATTAGGCATACTCTCATCATAAAATAAGTTATTATTATTAATGTCAGAAATTGAGCAATTTACATGCATACCACTACCATTTACATCCTTGATTGGTTTTGGCATAAATGTTGCGTACATATTATATTTTTTTGCAATTGTTTTAACTAATACTTTAAATGTTTGTAATTTATCACAAGTATCAACCGCATTAGAATATTCAAAGTTAACTTCGTGTTGTGATTTTGATACTTCATGATGTGATACTTCCATTTTAAATCCAAGTTTTTGTAATTCAAACATTATTTCTCGTCTTACTTTATAATTAAAGTCAAGTGATGGAGTATCGAAATAACTACTAAAATCAGTATGCTTTAAAGTTGGCATTTTATCTTCATTTAATTGAAATAAAAAGAATTCTGGTTCTAAACCTACATTAAAATTATGTCCAATATTCATTTCTCGCATAATGTTAATGCAATTTTTTAGTATACTTCTTGGATCACTTTCAAATTGTTCTTTCTTTGAAGTATAAACATCACATAAAAATCTACCAACCTTATAATTATCAGTTGATTCTAGTTCTAGTATCAATCAAGTATCAATGTCTGGATATAAATACATATCTGCATCATCAATTTTTGCAAAGCCAGTAACTGATGAACCATCAAATATTACTTCATTATTTAGTGCTTTATTTAAATTTGTTGATGGAATTTCAATTGTTTTTAACATTCCAAGCATATCTGTAAATTGTAACTTAATAAATTTAACATTTTCTTTTTTAATAATTGCTAAAATATCTTCTTTTGTCATTTTTATTTCTCCATTAAAATAATTATATATAAATGAAGTAAAAATACCATTTAAAATTTGTACAAATATAAAATGATTATATAATAACAAAAATTAAATATTATATGTATTTTATATTCGAAAATAATTATTTCCTTTCTAAGAAAAAAACCAGTACTTTTATACTGGTATACTAAGCTTTCTTTTTGCTAAGTTAATTTTTCTATAAATATTTTAGAATTATAATTTAAAAATATTTATAAAAATAATAAAATCAATTTTATTTAAGCAATATTATTCTTCTTACTACGATATTTTAAATTTATATTTGATAGTCAATTAAATAATGTTGAAATAGCTACAAATGAACTTAAAAATAAAATAAAAAATATTATGACTAAAGGTCAACCTACAATACTAGGGTTCATTTGATCATAAGGAAATTGACTAAAAGGCTCATCATTATTATCATAAAATTGAATCATAATAGCTCTTGATATAACAAATAAACTATATAAACTAACCACTATTAAACTAAACCAAGAGTATTTTTTGAAGTATATTTTTGTAGAAAAACGTTCATTATTTATTAAAAAATAAAATATTATTATAATAATTGGAACTAATACGTGTTCTAATATTGACTTAGTTATCTTATATCATGAGTTAAAACCTACAACTGCACCACCTGCTAAACCACCGATTCATATTACAAACAAAATAAAAGATTCTGCTGTAATTCTTGTAAAATTATTTTTACCAGTAATTCAATTTGGCATATTATTGTGTTTATTGTTAATTGCATTTAGTAAACCAAAAATACAAATATCTATAGAAGACCAAACAGATCAATATATTAATTGATTTATAAGAGATTTATCAATAGAATATTCACCAACGTTCATTTCAACAGGTTGTATACTTGACATAAAGTAATCTAAAAGTAAACAAAAAATAGGTACAATTGTAACGAATAAATAAAATAAAAATACTATTTTTTTATTTTTTAACTCTTTCATAAAACTATTTTAACATATTAATAAAATTAATTTTTTATGGTAACATTTATTTTGGGTTTTCTTTTTAATAAACTTAAATTATAGAATATATAACAAAAAAGAATTATAATAAATTTATCGGAGGATAATTTGAAAAAGTTTTTAAAATTATTTTTTTCATTAAACTTTTTAATGTCATCATTATTTACAGTTTATTCTTGTTCTGCAACTGAAGTAACAAATGAATTAACTTTTTGTGATTCTGACAGTGAAAAGAATTTAACAACGTTTTTAAGAAGTGATAATGTATCAATATTTAATAGTTTTTTTGAAAATGATTTTAATTTCCCATTAGATATTGAAAATAATAAGCTTAATAAAGATTATACTGATATTTATGAAAGAAGGTATGTTGATAATGATTTCATTTATGATTATTCAAGTGTTGAAGGAAATCAAGTTGTTATGGATGTAAATGAAAAAGGCAATGCTTTTCCAAATGAAATAAATAATATTTTTATTGAGACAAATAACTTACAATCAGATTTCAGTATTTTAGAATACTCAGGAGTAACTTATATATTAACTTTAAAAGGTTATAAAGGGTTTTCAAATTATACTATTTTTATATATAAAACAATACTTTCAAGTGAAAATGATAAAGATAAAGTAATACGAAAAACAACTTTTCAAAAAATTTATAAAAAAAATATTAATATAATAACTTAATTTTCATTAAGCATTGTGTAACCTAAGTAGACCAATTATTTTATAAATGTTGGTTTTTTTGATCAAATATATTATATTTCAAAAATTGTAGTTTATTAAAGTTATAAACAAATTTTCTAAAAGTATCATAAAAATTTTGTATATTTTTAAATTTGCACCCATAAGTTTTAAAAAACTTTTCTTTTACTCATCTATTTAAACTTTCGGTTGAGGCGTTATGTTTAAAACCTCTTTTAGACATAGAATGCACTATATTATTCTTCTTATTTACATATTCAAATATTTTTTCACATGAGAAAGCTAAACCTCTGTCAGATTGTATTACTTTGTTTGAATTAGTGTTTACTGAATACTCATTTATCCTTTTAAAAACCTTTAACGAGCTGTTTGAATTTTCGTTTTTATCAAAGTTATATGCAACAATAGTTTTTAAATCCCAGTCATAAGATATCATGCAATTTAATTTTGTTTTATAAGAAGAATTATTTAATTCTATTTTTAGATTAGTACCATCAACTCCAACTACATTAGGAGTATTGTAATTCATTTCAATCAAATCATCTCTAACATAAGAGTTATGTTTTTTAGATTCATTGAAATAACTTGATTTTTTGCAATTGTCCCTACTAAATGAGTTTTTAAATACCTCAGGTTTTTCTCTTTTGATTAGGTTAATCATTTTTTCAGAGACTCTTTTATTCTTATTAACAAAAATTCATTTCCTTATTAAAAGAGAACCTGTTTGTAAATCATTATTTGCTTCTTTAAAATCTTTTACTAAGTCTACTGCATTTTCAAATCTTTCATTTTCAAAGCTATTAATAGTTGGAATCTTTAGCTTGTATTTGTATAACAAAATAGGGTTTTCTAATTTTAATTTCATTTTGAATTTCGAATAAGTATTTTTATGAACTTTAAAATAATTTATTAACCTATTGGTTCCCATGCCATAATTAGCAACTAAATAATATATTTGAGAGCATGCATAATATTTATAAGCTTTTGTTGCCATTATCATTATCTTTTCCTTCTTGCTCATTTTCAATAAATTCATTAATATTGTTGCCGTGCAAGAAGGAATGGACTTTTCCAATATTTCTTTACTCGCTATTGCCAACATTTTTTCTTCTATCTCAAACTTTAAGTTTTTTTCTAATTTTTTTATTCGGTCCTTAAGTAATTTATTTTCTTTATTTTTTTCTTTAAGTTCCTTAGAAATAAAATCTTTTTTTAACTTTTGACTCATCAATTTAACCTCTTTGCAATCCTTATATATACTATAAGAATAACAAGATTTTGAGGACTTATATCAGATTCTTATTAATTGTGATCCTGCTTTAATATTTAAATCATTAGCTATTTTGTCTATATTTTCACCGTTTTTGTACCTTTTTACGGCTTCAGTTTTTATATTAATATCATAAATTTTTGGCATTATTTCCTTTCTATCAAAAAAACCAGTAATTTTATACTGGTCTACTTAGCTTCCTTTTTGCTTTAATTAAAATTTATATTAATATTTTTTTTATTTTAATTATATATAATAAATATTTGTTAAGGTGATATTAAAAAAATGAACAAGATTTCTAAAATTTTATTAACAACAATTATTACAATAAATTTATATATTCTTTTTATAAATCCTATTATATTTGCTTTGAATTACTTTAAAAGTGGTTTTGATTATTTAAGCATATCTATATTATTCTTCTTTGTTTTTATGGTTATTGTTTGTATTTCTAGTTTATTATATTTAACAAACCATACTATAAATAAGAAATTTTTATTTTTAACTTTTTGATTATTACCATTGTCTTTACCTTTTATTATATATTTAAATAAGCATAAAAAAAATGATTATGAAGAATTTGATCTCAAGAAATTATTCACCTATATAATAATATTAAATTTGCTGCTTAGTTTTGTATTGCAAATAATCATAATTATATTTTTAAATTTAAATTATACTGTAACAAATAAATATAAAACATTTTTGATAATATCTATAACTTATTCTTCTTTATTGTTTTTAGGAACAATCTCATTATTATTTTATAGTTTATACAATAAAAAAGTACTATTAATACTTTCTTGATTAGGTATTGGTTTTAATTGAATATATTTAATAATTTTAATTTTAAATAAAGATGATTTTTATTATAATGAAAAAAGAGATATAGTTAACTAGGCTTTTGTTTTTGTTTTTTCAAAACACTTAATCAAGATATTATTGAAATTATTGTTTAATAGTTCTTCAATCCCAGCTTCGGTAGGTCCACCTGGAACAGTTATTTTACTTATCAAATCATCAATATTTTCTTCTGAACTTAAAGCCTGAGTTGTTGATGCAATAATTGTCTCTTTTATAAATTCATTTGATTGATTTATTTGATAATCATTTGACTTTGCAAAATCCTTAAAACTTTTAATAAATGAATAAATAAAAGCAGGTGCAGATCCAGTCAATGCTACAAAACTTGAAAATTGATTCTCATTTATTTCATAAACTTTACCAAAATATTTTAATATATTTATTCCTTGATTAATTAAACTATTATTTTTACCATATTTAACATATGCGGTTGTTGACATATTTATTTTTGCGTTCATATTTGGCATCGTTCTTAAAATATTTGAATTATCACCAAACTTTAATTTTAAATCATTAATACTATATGCATTGAGAACTGAGATTATAAGTTTATCATTTAAATCTTTTATAATAAAGTTATTGAAAAAATGATCTATTTGATTAGGTCTTATACATAAGAATATATACTCATATTTATTTTCATTTATTTCTAATTTATCTTCAATATAATTGCAATTATATTTTTTTGATAATGATAATGATTTTTCTATATTTCTATTTAAAATTGTTATACTTAAATCTTTATTTTGTGTTAGTGATGATAAAATTGCCTCACCCATGTGACCAACTCCAATAATTAGTACATTTTTCATTTAAACCTCCATAATAAACTCATTTATAATTAAAAATAGCATAAAAAAAACATTTTAATTACGCTATATTTAATGCATAAATTAAAATGAATATAATAATATTTTATAAATTAATTGTTAGCTTTTCCACAAAGTGTTAATATACCACCAACTAAAAATAAAATCAAAGGTACAAAATAGGCTGCCCAAGCAACTACAACACATAATAGTGCAATTATTCCGCAAGCTAATTTAAAGCCGTTTGTTTTTTTAGCAAGCGCTAATGAACCAAACACTATAACAAGAACAGGACCAACCAACAATAATACACCAATAGCAATTATTACAGTTTTGTCAATATTTGATACAACTTTTGTTAAAGCTGCACTACTAAAAAGAAATATGATTCCCATAATACAACAAAATCCTGCTCCTATAAATGATGTAATAATTCCACCTTTTGCTACTCCATTCATATAAATAAACCTTTCTATTGACTAATGTCAATATTATAATAACTAATTATCGAATAAAATCAACAAAAATTTAACTATAACATACAATTGTTGATTAAAGTATATAAAATAAATATTGTAAAAAGGAGAAAAATATGATTAAACATAATCCAAAAACTTTATCAGAGCTAAAAAACAATATTCAATTTAATCAACAAATTAATAACTTAATTAAATTTAATAAAATAAAACCTTATATATATTTAGGGACATTCTCATATTTTTTTTTAACTTTTATAGTTCTGATTGTAACAATATTTTCTTTTACAATTCTTGACTTTACTTTAGGTATTAAAATATTCTTGATTATTATATTTTTAATTTTATTGACTTTTTTCATTATATATACTGTAATAAATAAGAATCAAAACATATTCAAATTACCGTATAAAAAAGTGCAAAAATATATTTTTGAAGAATTAGATATGAGTACTTTATACAATGAGTTTTTAAACCAATATGATTTTAAAGATGACATTAAGGACGTACAATTTATTTTTAAAAAAAATTACCAATCAAAACCTAGTTTTTATAAAAATGATATCAAAAAAATATTTGAACAAGGTGAAAGAAATACTAATTATTTAATGTTTAAGTATAAAAATAATATCTGTAAATTTATAATTAATAAACCTATAATTGAAACAAAAAAAATTAATGAAAAAGAAACTATTACAATTTATAAAATTAATTATACTTTAAAATTGGAAACTAAAAAATATGATGAGTCATTTAATAACATCAAAATAATAAAACACTCATTATTTAAAAATAATTACAAGACTGAGTCAACTTTGTTTAACAAAAAATACTCTGTAATAACAAAAAATAACAACTTAAATGCTGCATTAGTTTTATCTCCAAAAGCTATTGATAAATTATCTAATATTAAAAACGATATATTTGATGAAATATTAATCGATAATGGAATTTATGTAAATAGTTTATTAGTTACTGAGAATTATAAAGAATTACCCATTGGTTTTATAAATTTATTAAAAATAATAAGTCATGATGATTTTATCAACGAAGTAGCCTCTAAAATAGAGAGTGATTTAAATGATATGTCTATAGCATTAAAATACATTGAAGCTTTAATATAATTATTAAAAAAACAGTTCATTTATTTACTTACAACCTAATTATGTTATAAACTTATAGTATAAAATGAATGAGGTGTTTTTATATGAGGGCTTATATTTATGATATAAATAAATCCTTAAAAAATAATGATTTTTTATTAATTAATGGTAATGTTGATGATTTTTTTTTAATAAATGATAATGATGGTAGCTTCATTATTATAGAATTAGAAGATTTAATAAAAAATTCAGTTCATTCTTTCCAATTATTATCAAATAAAGACAGCGAATGAAATTTAAATTACTCATTTGCTAAACCAGAACTTTTTAGAATGTACAAAAATAGTTTTTTAAATTATATTAGTAAAATCAATAATAAAATAGTTAATAAAAAATGTGAAAATTGTATTTTTTTAGTTTATTTTGATAATAAACTGTCTAATGATTATCATATTGTTCAAATTTTAAAAGACTTATTATTAAATGTAAAAAATAAAAACCAAAATATTAATTTAGCTAACAAGGTTGTACTTATAACTTATGAAGATAGTTTACTTAAGAAGAAACTCACTGATTATTCAATTAATTATGAAGTTATGTCAATAGGATATCCAACTCAAAATGAACGTTTTATATTTTATAAAAATTTTTACAATATATTTAATTTTAAAGAAGCAAATAATATTCCATATAACGAAAGTTTATTAAGGTTTTTAATAAAAAACACTTCTTCTTTAAACATTAAAAGTATTTTTAAAATGTCAAAAGTTAATAAAAATGATCTTGATTTTAAGCAATTTATCATAAATTATATTAAAGAAATTTATAATATAGAATATTTTACTACAGAAGATAATTTACTTTTAAAAACTGACTTTATAAATGAAAAAAACTTAAATTTAGCAAAAAAATGAGATATAAAACCTTATAAGTCTAATAATAAATACTACACTAAAAAGCAAGAAAACATTAATGATTGAAAAAACTCTAATATTGAAACAATAAATAGCTCATCTGTAATATTAAATAAAGTAATTAAGGGACAAAAGCATGCTATAGAAAAGATACAGTCTTCGCTTAATGTTGCATTTTATGGACTTAAAGATTATTTTTCTTATCCTAAAACAAAAAAACCAAGAGGGGTTCTATTTTTTGTTGGTCCAACGGGTACTGGTAAAACTGAACTAGCAAAACAATTAGCAAAATTGATCTTTAAAGATAATACAAAGTTTTTTAGGTTTGATATGTCTGAATATAATCATGAGCATACTGATTTAAAATTAATTGGATCTCCACCTGGATATGTAGGTTCAAAATCAGGAGGGCAGTTAACCAACGTTTTATTAAATAATTCCTCTTGTGTATTGTTATTTGATGAAGTTGAAAAAGCACATGATAAAATTCTTGATTTATTTTTACAAATTTTAGATTATGGAATATTAACTTCGTCTAAAAATGAAGTTGTTAGTTTTGAAAACACCTTTATTATATTTACTTCTAATATTGGTAGTAAAGCTGTAAATATTGCACAAAAAGAATCTACAATTAGAGAGTCGATAATTAATTCAGTAAAAAAATATTTTATTGAAGAGTTAAAAAGACCAGAATTGTTAAATAGAATTGGTATAAATAATATAATACCATTTAACTTTATTTCTAGTGATAATGTATTAAAAGAAATTATTATTTCAAAACTAGATTTATTAAATGCAAGATTTATAAAGAAATACAATATTAATATTTTTTATGATAAACCTTTTATTACTAATTTAATAGAACTATTAAAAAAAGAAGAAGATTTGACTATTGTTGGAGGAAGAGGTGTTGTAAATTATTTATATAAAAAAATAATAACTCCATTATCTGAATGATTATTAAATTATTATTCTGAATGTATTAATGATGAACAATATGTTGATAATATTTTATTAAGATTTGTTGAAGATAATTGTAACATTGTTGAATTAAATGAGGTTATTGAATATGAATTATAATTTAAATGAAATTAAAAATTTTATCTTTAAAAAAAATATTTTATTTATTTCTGGAAATATAAATGATATTTATTTTAATGATGTAGGTCAGCCTTATGACAAAATACTTGGATATACAATAAATAATTTGAAAAACTATTATCAAGATATTGAAGTAATTGAAGTTCTAGAAAATAATAATTTATATTTCTCTTACTTTCATAGTCTTTTAGAAAACAAAACAAAAACATTTGAAACTATAAAAAATAATACAGGTAAAAGTTGTAATGTTTGAATAAATAAATATTTAAAAAAAGAAGCTAACTTTAGTCTTAAACCAAATACCTCATTTGATAATTTTTTTAATGTTATAAAAGAAAATAAAATATCAAAAAAAGTATTTATAATTTCTCCTCTTAACATAATTGATTTTAATAATTATATAAATTATATTGAAGATAAATTCTTATCTTCAATTATAAATACATATGGCAGTGATGATATTAATTTAATTAAATTGATAAAAAGCATAACATTTATATTTGTTATTCCTTCAGTTAAAACAATAACTAATAAATTAAATAGAGAAGGAATCGAGTTAATTAATTTTAATATTCCTAATATAAATTTGAAAATAAAAGAAAAAACTTTAATAAACCATTATAATAATTTGAATTTAAATCTTAATAATTATCTACAAAATGAAAAGTCTGAAAAATTGTTTGATTTTATTTTTAATATACAAAATGAATTATTTAAAAATCCTTATGATAAGTTTTTTGAAGTTCAAAAATTACATAATCATAATTTCAGCAGTCAATTAACTAAAGAAAAAATTAATAAGTTTAGTAATTTAACTAATATGTTAAATAAAAAAATTAAAGGACAAGAAAATGCTATTAACAAAATTAATTCAATAATGAGGATGGTTTTTTTAGACTTAAATTACATTCTTTCAACATCAAATTCTAAAAAACCAAAAGGGGTAATGTTTTTTACAGGACCAACAGGTGTGGGAAAAACAGAAATAGCTTTAGAACTATCAAAATTGTTAAGTGATGATGAAAATAACTTTAAAAGGTTTGATATGAGTGAATATAAACATAAAGAATCTGATCAAAGATTAGTTGGTCCTCCACCTGGATATAGTGGGTATGACTTACAAAAAGGTTTATTAACAGAACATGTAAAAAAATATCCAAACTCATTATTATTATTTGATGAAATTGATAAAGCTGACAATAGTGTTTTAGATATATTTTTGCAAATATTAGATTATGGAGTTTTAACAGATCCTAAAGGTGAACATATTGATTTTCAAAACACTTTTATAATATTTACATCAAATGTTGGCACAGATGATATCACATTTTCATCAAGTGAAGATAGATTAAGACATGATATTCTTGAATCGACTAAAAAATACTTTATAAAAACTTTAAATAGACCAGAACTTTTAAATAGAATTTCAGTTGATAATATTATAATTTTTGATCATTTAAAGGATAAAAATATTATTGGTAATATTATAAAATCTAAACTTGATAACTTTAGATTAAATTTAGATAAAGAACATAATATTGAGTTAAAAATTGAACCAAGTGTTTTAAATAAGATTATTGATTATGTTTATAACAAAGAAAGTATTATTGAGTTTGGAGCACGTGCAATAATATTAGAATTAGATGAACTTATTTTAAAACCTTTCTCTGAAATTTTATTTAATAACAATGAGTTTATTAAAGATACATATTTTAAAAAGTCTTTAAGTTTACGATGATTAGATGATATTAATTCAATAGGTATATCAGAGTAGTTTGAAATTAATTCCAACTCTTATATGTTATAATCATAAAAGTGATTTAGGGGGTAATTATGTTAGACAAAAAAGCTTTTTATAAAAGTCCAGTATGATATAGTTATTTGATATTAATGATTTTCTTTTTGTCAATGTTAATTTGAGGTTTATACGAGTGCTGTTTTAATGAATATTGATATAGTGCAACTTCAAGTTATATGAATTATGACTATTTAATGAGTTTTTTATCTGTTCATGTTAACATAATTACAATTGTTTGACTCATAATAAAAATTTTTAATTATAATAAAAAACCAATAGGAGTTAATGGAACAGGTTTCTTATTAAGTTTAATGAATTGAAACTTAATTGTATTTTTTATTTTTTGAGCAGCGGTGATTTCTGATTTATTTTATCAAGGTCAATCGTTAACTCAGTACACAAAAAATCAAATAGCTTGCACAATAGCGACTCACTTTATTTGTCCACTCTATCTAATGATACTTTTTGTTATTACAACAGGTAAAAATAAAATTAGTTACAAAAAAGTCTTTATTGAAAAAGATATTTATATATCAATTGCTTACCCATTTGGTTATTTATTATTTATTTATGTTAGGGGATTAATGTATTTAAAAGATAATAGATCAGTTTGACCATACCCATTTATGGAATTTGAAACTGGTAGACTATGAATTGGTAATAATGTTGGAGTTTATATGTTTATTTTAACTATAATTTTTATAATATGAATTGTTGCTCAACATTATTTATTAGTATTTATAAACAATTTATTATATAAATTAAAAAATAAACTTGAAGAAAGAAATTTTAAATTAAATAAATAGATAAGGATTATTATGAATAAAATAGATATTTTAAATAAAATTGATGAAATTTTTAAAAATGATGAAAAATTTATGAGTTTATTTAATCAAGAAAATAAATCAAAAAAGAAACCTTTAATTATTCTAATTGTTTTAACAATAGTTTTTTTTGTGCTTTCTATTGTTGGATTCTTTGGTTCAATAGTCTTCTTTAAAAATTCACTTTTAGAAACAGTTTTGAGAATGATTTCATCTGTTTTTTTCATAACATCAATAGTCTTGTTTGTGGTTTGACTAGTTAAAAATATAAATAAAAACTCTGTAAAGAATATTAATAAAAAATATTTAGCAGTTCAACAATTTAGAGGTGATAAAACTTCATTACTTTATGAGTTTTACATTAAAAACACTTACAAAAAAGTTAAAATAACAGATTTTAGAATATTCTTTAACGAAAAAATACACATTAAACAAAACCAAGTAACTGGTAAATATGAGTTTATTAGTATATATGCATCAAATGAAGAAAATTATGCTGATTTTATGATAAATGGTTTACCTGCAAAATTTTATACTGATTTGAATTCAAATTCTTCACCAACTGAAGAATATAGTAAAAATATTTTAAAATCTTATGGATCAAGATTTGAATTAATGATTTTTAATTATAAATATGCTAATGAATTAAAAGGTCTTAGATTAATAAAAGCTAATTCTTTTGATCCTTTTTATCAAACTGAATCAGAGTTGTTTAATAAAAAGTTTGATATTAACATTAATCCAAATGATCTAAGAGCACCCTTATTTTTAACTCCAAAATTTATTGATAGAGTAACTAATGCAAATACAAAAGATATGTTAGAAATAGGAGTAAATGATTATCTATACTTTCTTGGTGATTCATATAGTAGGAAATATGATGACCGTTTTTTACCAATTGGAATTCTAAATTATATAAATATTAAAAATTACAGCGATTTTAAAGAAAAATTATATACTAAGTTATTGTATGATATAGAACGTTTATCATACTCAATAAATTTTTTAATAGATGCATTGTAAAAATATTTTAATCATTTATTAATATATAATAAAAAAAAGAAGGTTGGTTTATGAAACTAGATAAATTATGTAAAGCGGGTTGTATTGTGACAATATCTTTAGCTTCTGTTATTTTATTTTTAAATCTTGTTAATATTCTTTTATTAGCAATTAATTTTAATAAAATTGACAAAGATTTGATTAGAATATTTGGTGATTCAAATAATATTGAGTCAATAGATAGAGGATTGAAAATTCTAAAAGTTATATTTTATATAATATCAATTACATTTTGTATACCAACAATAGTATTAACTGCATATGCATTAAAAGGTAATTTAAAATCAATTATATTACCTTCAGTTTTATCGATAATTTTTGCAGGCATAATTGGTGGTGTATTAATGCTTTGTGGTAAATACAAAAATCATGAAAATGAAGAGCAAACTGATAACAAAATTGTAAAGGAAGAAAAATTGATTGTTATTGATTAAAAAAACAGATTTATATCTGTTTTTTATTTATTAAAATTAAACACGATTCTTTTAAATAGTTTATTATCTTTCATTAATTTAAAGTACTTTGGAGCTTCTTCAATATTAACGATTTCATATTCAGGATTAAAAATTTTCTTTACAAGGTGATCAAAGCACTCTTTTAAATCATTTCTATTACCAATCAATGATCCTATTATTTGTTTTCCACCTATAACTAAATCAGGTATATTTATTTCTAAATTTTCAGGTGGAAGTCCTATTGCAATTAGTTGGCCAGTTGGTGATAATGTTTCATAAGCCATTTTAAACTGTTCTGAAGTAGAACTAGTAACTAATGAAACGTCCACTCCTCTTGGTGAAATTGAGTACAACTTCTCTTTGAAGTTTTCTTCTTTTCAATTTATAACATAATCAGCACCTTTATTTTTTGCAATTTCTAAACTATCTTTATTTGAACCAATTGCTATAACTTTTGCTTTATAAAAGTTTTTAGCATATTCAACAGCAACATTACCAAGACCACCAATTCCAAATATTGCAACAATACTTCCTTCTTTAATTTTCGATGATTTAAAACCCTTATAAACAGTAATACCAGCACATGTTGCTATACAAGCAGCACCTAAATCAATATTATCAGGAAGTTTTATACAATAATCCTCTCTTTCAATTGATAGATCTTGCATAGTACCATAACCTCTTTCAGTTGTATATTCTGCTTGTTCACAGAAAACTTCATCATTATTTTTACAATAATAACAACTACCGCATGCTCCATGTAAACCAGCTGGAAAACCAACTAAATCACCAACTTTCAGTTTATTAACTCCTTCACCAACTTTTAAAACTTTTCCTATTGATTCATGGCCAATTGAAACTCCTATATTAAGTGGGTTTTGTGCCATATGTAAATCACTATGACACAGACTACATAAGGTTGTTTGAACTAAAACTTCACCATTTTTTAAGTTTTTTGGTTCTTCTTGTTCAACTAACTTTACAATTTCTTCTTTATTATCACTAACGATTATTGCTCTCATAATTACCTCTATTCTATGTTTGAAGAGTTTTTTCTTCTATATTATTTTAAAATATTAAAGTAGGTTTAATGCAATAGTTTTTTAATATAAATATCAAGTTTATATTTATATTTGGTATTATAAACTTATGAAGGGAATTAATGATGGAAGATAGTATAATTGATGATTTAATAGATAGTGAGTTTAAAGAAGATAAAGAATTTGAAAATTTATTAAAAGTTATAAATAGATTAATAATTTTTAGAATATTAATATTAATAATTGGAGTATTACTATTATTAGGTGGTCTTTTAAAGTATACTTTATTTGACTTAAAAACAAACCAAAAAAATAATTTAACAATTAATATGATTATATCTTTTTTGATTATTGGAATAGGTTTTATATTAATTGTAATTTATGGTTTGTCTAGGTTTTATAATTTTGGTTTTTTTAATTCATTTAAAAAAATTGCTAACTTACAATTTAAAAATGATCGAATGACAAGGCTTTATAACGGAATATTATTCAATTCAAGCTATTCAAATTTGATTAATGATATTAAGTTTATTTATAACAACTCTACTATAAGCTTTTATTCAAATGAGAGAAAATTTAATAATACTAGTTTTGATGATAAAAAAAATAGTGTTAATAATATTATTTTTAATTTTAAAAATAAAAATTCATTATTTTTTATAAATGATCCTTATAAGACAGTTCGTTCAAATGGTAAAACAACTCGTGTGGATTATACTATTATTTATGAACTTTATTATAAAAATGATAAATTTGATGAAAGTTATAATAATATTGTTGTATCAAAAGGGACCAAATTTGATAAAAACTATCAAACAGAATCGGAATTATTTAATAGAAAATATGATATAAATCTAAAATCAAATGATATTAGAGCAGCAATGTTTTTAACTCCAAAGTTGATCGATAAATTAATGAGTATAGAAAATGATGATAACTTTCATAAGTTAAGTATATATAATAACTTTCATGTAGTACATAAAAAAAAGTCTACAAGAATAAATGATTATCCACTAGGTGTTATTGAGTATAAAAGTATAAATAGTTATAAAGAGTTTAAAAAGAGATTATCAAAAAAACTTAAAAGGGATTTAAATTTAATAATTAATTCATTAGTGTATGTTGAAAGTATTTATTAATAAATACAATTAATTTATAATTAATATATAGGAGAATATAATATGAAAATAAATGGATTATGTAAGGGTGGAGCAATTGTAGTTATAGTAATAAGTTCTATAGTTATACTTTATGGTTCTTTAAATGCAATTTCTGCTATGGCAATTGAAAGTACAATAGAAAAAATGAAAGAGGATTATAAAAATAATGAAGAACAATTTGAAAAATTTGCAACATATACAAGGATGATGGCACGTATTTCACTTGGAATTTGCATATCTTTTGTAATTTTAGCATTATTAAACATAATTTTATCATCATTGCTTTTATCGGGTAAAGTAAAAGTTAGAATATGAGCAGGTGTTTTTGGTTTGTTCACTAGTCTTTTAGTAGGAGGAATTTTAATATTAGTAGGTAAAGCAGAAACTAAAACTATTGATGAAATGGCAAATAAAAATAATGAACCAATTACACCAATTTTTGAAAATGATTCAAATGTTAATAATAGTTCAAATTATGATTTATAAAAAAAACTCTGTTAAGAGTTTTTTTAATATATATTATAGAATTCCTCACCATTTTCATTTGTACATTTAATGTCAGTGACAATTCAATGAGGTGTGTCAGAGTTTTTACTAATATTTTCTCAAATGATTTTGTAAGTATTTTTAACTTTTTTATAATTTTCGCCTTTTCCATCATATTCTATTAGATCTTTATCTTCATAACCTAAGAGGCTTTTACCCAAAACTATTCCTGATTTTCTTTTAGAATCAATTTTATCAGTTAAATTATTATTTTTTAAAAATTTTTGTTGATGATCAACTTTTGTTTGATAAGGGTTAAAATTTTCAGGTACATCAATTTTTGTTAATTGATTAGATGCATTAGAATCAGAGTCACCATTTCCTGTATATTCTAGAGTAAACTCTATTTTACCTCCCAATTCTGTTGGATCTGTTGAAGATATATTCTTGTTAGTCATTTTTCAATATTTATCATCATAAATATATTGCAAGGCTTGTTCATGAACTAATTGCATTGAATCATTGGTGCTTTTTTTAAAGAATTCAAACAGGTCTTTTAACTCATTGACACCAGGTATTCCAGTATTAGTTAATAATTGATTATAATTTTTGAAGAAACTATCATCAATATATTTTTTATTTGAATAATCATAACCCAGGTTTTTAATCAAAGTTTGTTTTTGTTTTCTTGTTAAATCTGATACAGATTTATTTTTATAATCATTATTTTTATCAATGGACTTAACTAATTCCATACTTTCATTACTTGATAACCCATCAAACGCACTACCAATTAAATTTAATAGATTTATTGCACCTGATGCATCTTCTTTAATCATTGCTTTTCAACCATCTTCTCCAACACCCCCAAAGTCAAACCCAGATATATTAGCTTTAATAATTAAATTATAATTTGTCTTAAAAGGTGAATCATCATCTAAAAATAGTAAATTTGCAAATTCTTTTTTATCATCATCACTTAATTGAGATTGAAAACTTTTTAACTCAAGTAAAAAATCAGATATATTTTTCAAATTTTTTAATGGTTCAGATTCATTTTCAGATTGACTATATAGTCTAATTGTTTTAATTTTTTCAATACTACTTTCAATTGTTGATGAAATTTTTAAACTAGTTAATAATTTAGAATCAATTGGGTCACTATGATTAATTTTAGTATTTAAAACTTCTTCATTAAAATTTTTAGATTTCAAATAATTATATATTTTTGAATCTTTATTTTGTATAGTGTTTATTGAAGATATAGAATTAATTAATAAACTAAATGCTACAGCTTGCATTATTAAATCACTAGTTCTACTACTATCTATTAATAATGGAGTAATGTAATTAGATAAAGTTAGTAGTGATTCAGCTCCAAAATCAGATTCATTAACTGATTCTAAAAGAGAAGACATATTATTTATGTATCCTTTCATATTTAAACTACCTGCAGTATTTGCGATCATTGAACCAGTTTTATTAAATAATATACCATTAATCTTTGATGAGAAGTCATTATTTTTAAGATTAGCAGCTTCAAAAGTATTACTTTCGCTTAATTTTTCAGTAACACTATTATTTGCAATTTTAAGTCCATTTTTAGTTCCTTTACCACTTGAGATAATGGAGTTGTAATATAAATAACCACTACCATTTGTACCACCTGTTTTATCAATTGAACTTGATTGAGGACTTGTTGTTCCATTTGTATCACCAGGAAATGCACCATCATAGCCTTTATCTAATAGATAATTTGTCAAGGCACCTGTATCTTGAATTGCTCAAGCTAAATTTCGTCTACTTTGATTTTCTGAAAGTTTTAATTCTTTATCTAATCCTGCAAGTATTCCCATTTCATTGTTACTTGATTTATTAAAACCAGTATGCCCATATTCATCAAATGAATCTTCAAAATAACCATTATTAATAAAGTTTTCATAAAATGAATCATCATACATTCCCATTAAATAACTTGCAAATACACCTGAATAATTATCATTATTTATTTTATTTAAGTTTGGCTCTAATAAGTTTTTAAAAGAATTAATTTTTGTATTAAAATTTATATTTTGATTCTTATATTTATAAGCTACTGGCATCATTAAAGCAGTAGGGATAGGAGTTAAATACATTGAAAGTATTTCATTTAAATTATAATTTAGATTTTCATGTCTACTTGCTAAAATAAACCTTGACATTATTTCAGCTCCATCTAGCATTTCTTTTTGTAAATCTGTAGTTATATTTGCATCATTGTTTTCATTGTCATTACTTTTCTTTCCACATGCAACAACTGATATTGTTGGCGTTGTAAAAAAAATTACTGCTGCTAATATTTTAGTTAGTTTATTCATATTATCCTCATTCTAAAAGATATTAATTTTTACCTTATTATTATAAACAAATATTAATAAAAAGAGTTTTCATTCACCTTATCATTTATTAATATATGTTATAGAATTCTTCACCATTTTCATTATATGATTTAACATCAACAATAACTCAATAAGGATTGTCAGAACTATTGCTTATGTTTTGTCACACTAATTTATATTTATGTTTTACATTCTTATATTTTTCACCCTTACCGTCATAATTGATTAACCCGTTATCATCAAGATTAAGTTTTTCTTTACCAAGTACTTTACCTGAAACCTTATTTTTATCTACTTGGCTATTTAATTCTTCATTATTTAAAAATTCTTTTTGATGTTCAAGTTTTGTTTGATATGGATTAAAGTTATCTGGAACATCTATTTTAGTAGTTTGTAAGTCAGCGTTTGATTCTGCATCTCCAATACCATTGTACTCTAATGTAAATTCCATTTTAGCATTTAATTCTGATGGATCAGTGGCATTTAAAGTTATACCAGTTGTTTTTCAATATTTGTCATCATAAATATATTGCAATACTTGTTCGTGTAAAGGTTTCATAGATTCATTAGTACTATTTTTTAAATAGACTAATAATTCATTTAATTCTTTTACACCAACATTATCATAGTTTTTTAATTGATTATAAGAATTATATAAAATTGAGTCCTTTGTATATTTTTTTTCTGATGAGTCATAACCTAATCTTTTAATTAAATTTAGTTTTTGTTTTCTTGTTAAATCACTAATGTTTTTGTTTTTAAAATTTTCATCGTTAGAAATATTTTCATAGATTTCCTTAGTGTCAATATTAGCTAACTTGTTATAAGTAGTTGACAATAAATTAAGTAAATTTGAACCTCCTTCAACTTTTTCACCAACAAGTTGTTTTCAACCATCAACTCCGATACCTCCAAGACTTCCCACAAAAAAAATATTTGCATCAATTATTAACGAATAAGATTTATAAAATGGTGATTTTTTATATATAAAAAAATCATTTTTAAACTTTTCAATTAATTCTTGGTTTTTTAGATTTACTTGGAATTTAGAAAATTCTTTTAATAAGTCTGATATGTTTTTTAAGTTTTCAATAGGGTCTATTTTTTCTAAGTTTTCTTTATAAATATTTGTAATTTTTGCTGTTTCAGGATTCGGAAACATAAGTTGGGAAGAAGATATTGCTTCACTAAAACTGTAACTACTATTTAATAATGTTTCATTAAAACCATTTTCTATTAAAAATGTTTTTAAATTGTCATTACTTAAAATATTTTTTAATGCTTCTTGAACATTTAATAATAAACTTAAAGCCACTAATTGTATTCTTGTATTAGAAGTATCTTCTTTTTTGACTAAAAATGGTGTAAAGTAATTTGTTGCATTTATTAAGGCCTCAGCTCCAAAATCTGATTCATCAACATTATCTAACATTGATGAAAAGTTATTTATATAACCCTTTAAATTTAAACTTCCTGCAGTATTTGCAATCATTGAACCAATTTTATTAAATGACATATTATTAATTTTTGATGAGAATTCATTATTTTTAAGATTAGCAGCTTCAAAAGTATCATTTATACTTAATTTATCAATTATTGTTTTTTTTGAGCTAATAGCATTATATGAGCCTTTTCCTTTGGAAACAACTGAATTGTAATATAAATAACCACTACCATTAGTCCCACCTTTTTTATCATTAGAAGCACTTTTAGGACTACTTGTTCCGTTTGTATCTCCTGGATAAGAACCATCATAACCTTTATTTAGTAGATAGTTTGTAAGTGCACCAGTATCTTGAATTGCTCAAGATAGATTCTTTCTATTTTCTTCTTCTGAAAGTTTTAAGTCTTTATCAAAACCAGCAAGAATTCCAAGTTCATTATCTGATTTTTTATTAAATCCTTTTCCACCTGTTTTATTAAATGAATCTTCAAAATACTCATCTTTTAAGAAATTATTGTAAAAATCATTATTATACATTCCCATTATATAACTTGCAAATACACCTGAATAATTATCATTATTTATTTTATTTATTGATGGAGCTAATAGACTTCTATACTTTTCAAGTTTTGAAGCAAAATTAATTTCATTGTCTTTATATTTGTAAGTTACTGGCATCATCATGGCAGTTGGAATAGGGGTTAAATACATTGAAAGTATTTCATTTATATTGTAATTTAAGTTTTCATGTCTTCCTGAAACTATCATTTTTGATAAAAAACTTGCTCCATCTACCATTTGATTTTGTAATTCAGTTAAATCATTTGGTAAGTTAGGATCAATTGGGTTATTTGGGTCTTCATTTCCATTACCATTATTTTTATCAGAATCTTTTGATTTGTCTTTATTGCCACATGCAACTACTGTTGAAATAGGGGTAGCAAAAAAAGTTAGAACTGCTAGTGTTCGTATTAATTTTTTCATTTTATTTCATCTCCTCTAATTTTTATTTTTAAAATAATTAAATAAAAATTAAGGTATTGAAACTCATTTATAATAAGAATTGTTTTGAACTATTTTGTAATATATATTTGATAAAAAATACTCTTTAAATAGTTTAATTTTAAAAATCACTAAAACAATTTCTTTTTGTATTAATAAAAAACTGAGAATTAAAAAAATTTCTATTAATCTAGAAAGTCTCTTTTTAGTTAATATAACTAAAGAAATTATAAATTTTTTCAAATAATTATTGAATATTTTGAATGCGTTATACATATTTATTGCAATAGCATAACTTATAAAAATGTTTATCATAAATATTAAACATAATATATAAAGTATAATTATATTCATTTTAAATAAATTTTTATAATATTCATTTGAATTATGATTTATTTTAAATTTATTCAAAGTTTCACTAATATTAATTAACTGTTCGACACTTGTATTAATTATCAATAAAGACAATAAAAAAATTATTATAATTATAAATAAGTTTATAAAGAATATATTTTTAATTATGTTTTTGTTATTAATTGAAATAGTATTAACATTTTTATAAATATTTTTTAATAACTTAATTCTAAAAACTAAACATAAAAACATAATAAAAATATCAAAATATATTAGTACATTTATAAGATTAGATGTTCCATTTTCAAAACCACATATATTTGTTAAAAACAAAACTATCATAAAAATATATAGTATATCTTTTTTAATTGAGATTTTATTTGTGTCTAAGTTTCTTTTGTTCATATATTAATTATACATAAAATTATAGGGTTGCTATAATATTGAAACACTTATGTTTTATTTTTAAATTTATATATTTCTTTTATAAAATCGACATAAAAAAACATATTCTTTACTTTATGAATTATATTCAAGACAGCATGTAGAATATGTTATTAATCAATTTAAAATTATTATTTTTAATATATGTTATAGAATTCTTCACCATTTTCATTATATGATTTAACATCAACAATAACTCAATAAGGATTGTCGGAACTATTACTTATGTTTTGTCATACAATATTATATTTATGTTTTACATTTTTGTATTTTTCACCTTTACCATCATAATTAATTAACCCATTATCATCAAGATTAAGTTTTTCTTTACCAAGTACTTTACCTGAAACTTTATTTTTATCTACTTGGCTATTTAATTCTTCATTTTTTAAATAATCTTCTTGATGGCTAAGTTTTGTTTGATAAGGATTAAAGTTATTTGGAACATCAATTTTAGTAGTTTGTAAGTCAGCGTTTGATTCTGCATCTCCAATACCATTGTACTCTAATGTAAATTCCATTTTAGCATTTAATTCTGATGGATCAGTGGCATTTAAAGTTACATTTGAAGTTTTTCAATATTTGTCATCATATATGTATTGTAATGCCTTATTGTGAACTTCATTCATCGCATCATTTAAACCTTCTTTTAAATACTTAAATAAGTCGTTTATTTCTTTAACTCCTTCTTTGTTAGTATCTTTTAATGAATTATAGTAGTTTTTAAAGAAAGAGTTTTCAGTATATGTTTTTTCATTGTAATCATATCCTAATTCTTTAATTAGTTTCATTTTTTCAGTTCTACTTAAATCAGAAATTGCTTTATTATTATATATTTCGTTATTTGAAACACTTAATAATAATTCTTTAGTTTCGTTTTTTGATAAATCATTATAAACATTTGATAATAGGGATAATAAATTTGTAGCACCTTCGGCTTTTTTGCCTACTAATTTTACTCATGATTCTTGACCAATACCTTTAATTGTTAATGCACCATTAATAATAAGTCCATATGAATCATTAAATATTGAATCTTCTCCAGTGTATAATTCCACCAATAGTTTATTTATGTCTTCTTCATTTGTTAATGATTTTTGTAATTTAGCTAATTCGTTAAGAAATTTTGATACATTTTTAAGATTATCTAATGGACTTACTTCAGAGTTTTCATCTCTGTCGTAAAGTCTTGTTATTTTTGCCTTATTATATTTTGGTTCTATAAAACCTGGAATACCAAAATCACCTGCTCCAATTTCATCAAACTTAGAGAAAGTTATGTTTAGCGTATTTTCATCAAAACCTTTATTTTTTAAAAACAATTTAAAGTCTTCATTTTCTTGAATATCTTTAATTACATTTTGAATATTTTGAATCATACTTGTAGCTATTAATTGCATCATAGTGTATGAAGTATCACCTTTTTTAATTAAAAGTGGAGTCATATAATTTGATACATTTAATAATGCTTCTGCTCCAAAATCACTTTCACTTACAGCATCAATTATAGATGAGAAATTATTTATATATCCTTGAACATTTAAGTTTCCTGCAGTATTTGCAATCATTGAACCGGTTTTATTAAATGATAAACCATTAATTTTTGAAGAGTAATCTTTTTTTGTTATATTAGCTTTTTCAAAAACATTAGTTTCATCTATTTTGTCTTTTAATTCTTTTTTAATTTTATTTGCATTATATGAACCTTTTCCTTTGGAAACAACTGAATTGTAATATAAATAACCACTACCATTAGTCCCACCTTTTTTATCATTAGAAGAACTTTTAGGACTACTTGTTCCATTTGTATCTCCTGGATAAGAACCATCATAACCTTTATCTAGTAGATAGTTTGTTAGTGCACCAGTATCTTGAATTGCTCAAGCTAGATTTTTTCTATTTTCTTCTTCTGAAAGTTTTAAGTCTTTATCAAAACCAGCAAGGATTCCAAGCTCATTATCTGATTTTTTATTGAATCCTTTTCCACCAGTTTGATTAAAAGAATCTTCAAAATAACCATTTTTTAAAAAGTTATTATAGAAATCATTGTCATACATTCCCATTACATAACTAGTAAATATCCCTGAATAATTATCATTATTTATTTTATTTATTGAAGGTGCTAATAAGCTTTTATATTTATTTAGTTTTGTTGTGAAATTAATGTCTTCATTATTAAACTTATAGTTAACTGGCATCATTAATGCAGTTGGAATAGGGGTTAAGTACATTGATAAAATTTCATTTACATTATAATTCAGGTTTTCATGTCTTCCTGATAATATCATTTTTGATAAAAAACTTGCTCCATCTAACATATCATTTTGCAGATCAGTTAATGTTTTTTCGTTGTTTGACCCTGTATTTTTTTCTTTTTTACCACAAGCAACAACTGATGTTACTGGGGTTGATAAAAAAGTAAGGGCAACAAGTGTTCTTATTAATTTTTTCATTTAAAATCCTCCTCGTAATATATAATTAAAATTTAAAAAAATTAAATATATTTTACTTAAGGTATTACGCTCCATTTATAAAAAGAATATATTCTATTTATCTTATAAAATACTTTTACTATAAATATATTTTTAAACAATTTTAATATTTGAATTAAATAATCTTTTATTTCAATTAAAATGTAAGTTTCTAATTTATAAACAAGTAAAATAAGCTTTAATAATGTATTTTTTGTTAAAATAATTATTCTTTTAACTAATTTTCTAATATTATTATTTAAAATTTTAATCAAGTTATAAACATTTATTGTAATTGCATAACCAGTAAATAAACATATTGATAATATTAAACATACAAAATAAATTAAAACTTTATTAATAACAAATACTTCTTTAAGTTTTTTTCAATGAGCTTTTTTTAAATTTAATTTAAAAATTGTATCTTTCATATCTATCATTTGATTAATGCTTATTGAAGCAATTAAAATAATAGTAAGGGATATAATTAATAAAAAACATAAGTTTGCTAATAATAACTTTTGTATTAAAGTTCTATTATGATAATCATAACAATTTTTGCCTGTATATAGTTTGTTTAATGATTTTAAAGTAATAATTAAACTTAAAAAAATAATGAATATGTCAAAATATATTATTGCATTTATATAGCTTAAATTTCTTAAATTTAAAACAAAAATATTTGCAATAAAACTTAGTATTCCAACCATTAAACAAAAGTCTTTTTTGTTAAGTTGTATTTTGACAAATAAATTATTTTTATTCATAATATAATTATACATAAATTATAAGTTATCTAGTATAAATGATTTTGTGAATTAAATAATTTAATTAAAACTTAATATTTATAATTTAATAATGGGAGAGTAGCAATGAATTTAGCAATAGAAATAATTGGTTGAATGGGTTTTACAACAAGTTTATTAATGTTATTACCACAAGTTTTTAAGGTAATAAAAACAAGAGATACTAAATCATTATCTTTGTTTATGTTTATATTAACTTTTTTAAACGCTTTAATATGATTTTCTTTTGGTTTATTGACAAAAAGTATGCAGTTATATATTGCAAATGCTTGTGCAATGACTGCAAGTATAATCATAATAGTTTATATAATAATAAATTTAATTAAATCTAAAAAACCTCAATAATAAATATATTATAATTATTTATTTGTAGTATACTATAAGTGGAATTAATTATTATAAAAGATACTTTGGGGGATAAGTTACTTCTGCTTAAATACTTACTTGTAATAATAATTCTATAAATAAAATAGAAAGGTAGTGAATAAAAATGACATTCGTTTTTGAATGCCCAAATTGTCATTATAAAATTACAGATGTTGATTTTAAACAAGATGAAAGAATACTATCTAGTTTAAAAACAATATTTGATAATCATAAAGATGAATATATTAAAAATATTAAAAGTGAATTAGTTGCTGAAATTAATAAACAACAAACTACTGAGTTTGATAAAAAACTAGCAATCAAAGAAAATGAATTTAATTTAAAAATTCAAGAAGAAAAAGACAAATTAAATAAAATAATAAATGATCAATTAATTGAGTTAAACAATAATAAAAATAACTTAAAATTATTAGAAAATGAAATACAAATATCAATTACAAAAGAAAAGCAAAAAGAAATAGATGCTTTAAAAGAAAATATAGCAAGTTTAAATTCAATAATAAAAAATAATGAATTAGAATCTCAAAAATTAGTTGCAGAAAAAATTAATGAACTAAATATATTAAAACAAAAAGAATTAGATGAATTAAACAATAAATTAACTGCACAAACAATTGAATTAAGTAATAGTAAATCAACTTTACAATCAATTCTTGATAAAAAAGTTTTAGAAATAACTAATAATAAACAAAAAGAAATAGACAATCTTAAAGAAGAAATTAAGAAACTTGAAATCTTGGTTCAGAATAATAAGTCTGAACTTAATTCAACTGTGTTAAAAAAAGAAAATGAGTTACAAAAAATAATAACTGAATTAAAAGCTGAATTATCTAATAGTAATAATTTATTAGAAAAAGAAATTGCTAAAAAAGAAGCTGAGTTTATTAAAAAACTTCAAGAAGAAACTGCTAAATATCAAAATGAAATCAATATTAATAATAAACAAATTAAAGAACTTGAAATGGCAAATATGGCCAATAAAGTTATACAAAATAAAATTAAAGGAGAAAACTTTGAACATGATGTCTATGGTGAACTTTTAAAGGTTTTTGAAGATGACAAAGTAATCAAAATAACTTCACAAGATAAAAAAGCAGATTATTTACAAGAAGTTATTTTAGATAATAAAACAATAGGTAAAATAGTTTATGAAGTAAAAAACGCAGAGTGAAGCAATGTTTGAGAAAAAAAATTAATTGAAGACATGGCTAAACAAGGATCAAAATACGGAATACTTGTAGCAACTTCATTTAATAAAAAATATCCTGGAATACCTTTTAAAAAATCTGATATAAGCCAAAATATTTATATTTGTGATGCAGATAGTTTTATATTTATTGGTCAAATTATAAGAAGTATAATTAAATTAGAACATAAATTTGAAATGCAAAAAAATATAACAGATTATGATGAAAAAATTAAAGGATTTAATAGTTGAAAAGAAGTACATTTACCAAAATTATTAAAAATATGTGAAGATAGTTTTGAAAGAATTAAAGATAGCGAGCAAAGTATAATTAAAAAAGTTGATGAGATTAGAATAGCTAGAGAAAAAATGCAAAACAATGCTTTACATAATATAAGAGTTTATATTGAAGAATTAAATTTTTAAATAAAAGACCAGTTTATTAAACTGGTCTTTTTATTTAATTAATGTTTTAGCTTGTAAAACTCTTCTACTATATTTTTATATTTATTAACAACTGTCATATCAATTTTTAATTTTTTTTCTTTATTAATATCAGGGTGGTTTTTTTTAGCAAATAATCTATAATTTTTTTTAAATTGATCATAGCTTGTATCTAATGTCAACCCAAAATAATCAAAAGCTTCCAATAATGATTTATCATTGATATTTCCTATAGAATTTCCTTTTATGTAATTAATATATTTGTTGTAGAGTTTTTCAAATATAGCATTTAAAAATTCATTGTAATAACTTTCACCATAATCAATTAAACTTGAGATATTATAAAACTCTTTAAACTTATTAATTTCAAACTTTCTCAATTTATTATATAACATGCACAAAAAGTCATTCAAATAATCTGATGTTAATTTCAATAAAATTTTACACATTTCAAAGTCTTCTAATATGTTAATTTTATATTTATTATTAACAACTCTCAAATTGTAATCAATTGTAATTGATATATTACTTGCAAGTTTATAATAAGCAGCTTTAAATATTAATCTATTATATATAGATAAATTAATATAATAAAATGATTGAGTTATATCTTTTATATAAAATGGGTATAATATAATTTCATGTCTTTCATCACCAATATAAATCATAAATTCATTAGTATTAGTATATTTTTTTAACTCTATAAAGTGTTCATTATAAGTGTAATTGCTTATAATTTCTTCTAATTCTGTATTTTGTAGAACTACTAAATTATCAAACTCTTTTTTTCATTCAACTTTTTTTAACAAGTTGAATTTCTCATATGTTATAAATTTATGTTTTAAATAATAACTATAAGATTTTCTTATACTTGATAGTTCTTTTTCATTAAATTTTATTGCTTTTTTATCTTTAATAAATAACAAATGTTTGTAAAATTTTAATTGTTTATCGTAACTAAAAAAATCTATTATTAGAAGAAAGACACTAATTAAAAATGTTGTTGTAAAGCAAATTAATGCAATGTTAATAATATTTAATATTTTTTTTAAAAAACTTATATCATAATATTTATTATCATTTCAATTTTCAAAGGTTATGTTATAACTATCATCTAAAATATATATAAAGTAACTTATTATTAATGCAGCTAAAATAAAATATAAAGTATAAGTTGCATTTAAAAAATAATAGGTTTTATTTTTAAAATATTTTTTAAAAATAAAGTTAAAAAAATACATTATTGAAGTTAATACGTATAATGCAGTTGATATTAATAACATTAACAATAAATAATGTAAGTAGTATTTTATATTTTCTGGACTATCACTTTCGATATTTAAGTTCGTATCAGTTAAATGAAATAAATTATTACTAAATAGATTGTAACTGTATGAAACAATAATAAGTATTCATCATAAACTTAACAGTATAAGCAAAAAAATACCCTTAACTAACTTATATTTGTACAATTTATTAATCCTCCATAAATACACTAATATTATAACACATTTAATTAATTATTTTAGTAATATATTATAAAGTAATAAAAAAATTATACAACCTTTTTTATTAAAAAGATAAAAAACATCATTAATTAATGTATTTAAAATCACATTTACTAATATGATCATTTATTATTCCTGATGCTTGTAAAAATGAATACATAATAGTTGGACCTATAAATTTAAAACCTTTATTTTTTAAAACTTTTACTAATTTAATAGATAAATCATTATAAGATGGTATTTCATTTTCAAATTTATAGTTATTAATAATAGGGTAGTTATCAATATATTTATTTAAAAAATTGTTAAAATTATTATATTCTTTTAATAAATCAATAAATTTATTAGCATTATTAATAATAGCTAAAATCTTTAAATTATTTCTTATAATATTTTTATTTTCCATTAAAGTTGATATCTTATTTTCCTTATAATTTGAAATTATATTAAAATCAAAGTTATCAAAAGCCTCTTTTAAATATTCTCTTTTATTTAATATTATTTCTCAACTTAATCCTGATTGCATAATTTCTAAACAAAATATTTCAAAAAATTTAGTATCATCATTTTTTAGAACACCTCATTCATTATCATGATAGTTGGTCATTTTTTGACTTATGTTTGATCAATTACATCTTTTCATTTGCACACCATCTAAAAAATACTGTTTTTTTATAATTATATTGTAATATTTATCATTTTAGCTTTTAAATTTTTAATAATATATATATTTTTTTTAACTAAATTATATACTTAAAATGATTTAACTTATAATAGTTATTTTTTTGTTATACTTCTATTGAGGTTAAATTATATGAGTAATAAAGAATGAAAAAGAGGTTTAATAGACATATTATTAACAGAAAATTATAGAGATTTATTTAATGATAAACAAATAGATTCAATCGAAGATGTAGATAACAATTGATTATCAATTCAGTTAAGTAATTATATTAAGATACGTCTAGATTCAATCGATAATATAAATGATAAATTAAATTTAATGAATAATATTTTAAAATTAGTATCAGATGAGCAATTTATAAGCTTGAGAGCAAAAACTATCGGCATTGAGCTTGAAAATTATATTAGTAATTTAAGTAAAAACAAGTTAATATCCAAAAAAATATGAAATGAATTAGAAAAAGAATTTTTAAGCTCGGAATTCGTTTATATTATTTCGCCATTTATAAGCGCAGAAATGGTTTATAGATTAGAAATCTTTTTAAATGAATCTAAATTTGAACGTTTTAAAATTATTATAATAACAACTACTTATGATGGACAAGCTAAGTTTTTAGCAATTGAACAGTTAGTTGAGCTAGAAAAAAAATATAAATCAAAATTTGAAGTTTACATTGAAAATTTATATACAAAATCAAACACTAGGTTACATATAAAAGCTTATTACTTTAACAGAAGTAACAAGTTTAGTAGTTTATATATTGGAAGTAGTAATTTTACAAAAACTGGTCAAATAGCTGGAAAAGAATATAATGTTAAAATTAGTGAATTTAAAGAACCAGAACTTATAAAACAGTTTTTATTTGACTTCAATACACTTTTAAATGACAACTCTTTTATTAAAATTAATGATGAAGTTAGGATAAATGAATTATTAAATTTACAAAGAGAAACAGACTTTATAATTAAAGAACAAAAATTATTAACTATAAATAATAATAATAATAATATTGAAAATAAGTCTTTTAATGAAGTTAATTATAAACCTTTTGAATATCAAAATAATATTATAAATGTAGTTATAAATAGAATAAAAAATTTACAAAAAATTAAGCACTTACTTGTTATGGCTACTGGAACAGGAAAAACTGCAACGATAGCTTTTATATATAAGGAACTATTAAGTTTTATTAAAATAAATTCTTTTATATATGTTGCACCATCAAAAGAAATATTAGATCAGGCTTTAAAAACATTTCGTAATATACTAGGGAATGATACTTTTGGAATTGATTTATATGATAGCAGAAATAAAGATAAAAATTTAGAGTTTGAAAATTATGTCTTTATAACCAAGGATACTTTGCAAAATAAACTTGAAACCTTAGATAAAAAAAGTTTTGACATTGTTATTTTTGATGAAGCTCATCATATTGAAGCTAAAACATTTAATATAATTTTTGAAACTATAACTAAAAATGCAAAACAAATATTCGGTTTAACAGCAACTCCTGAAAGGACAGATGGTGTTAATATAAATAAATACTTTGATTATGAACATGCATGTGAATTAAGACTGTATGATGCAATTGAAAATGAAATGTTATCTGATTTTGATTATTATTTTATCAAAGATGATTCTATAAATTTGGAAAATATAAGCATAAATGATAAAAAATTTGAGTTAAAATTTAATACTATTGAAAGATATGAGTTTATATATAAAACAATTATAAAAAGATTAGGTAAAAAAAGAACTGATGTACGTGCAATTTTATTTTGTTCATCAACACAAAATGCAATGGAGCTGTCAAATTATTTAATTTCTAAAGGGGAAAGGTCATCTTATATAACTACTCACAACAATTTTGAAAGAGATAAGAATATTGATTTATTTAAAAATTCAGAAATAAACTATCTATGTGTAATGAATATTTTAAACGAAGGTGTAGATATACCCGAAGTTGATGTAATTTTCTTTTTAAGACCGACTACATCATTAATTATTTATTTACAGCAACTTGGTAGGGGTTTACGTAAAAGTTTAGACAAAAGACTTCAAATTTATGATTTTGTAAATAATGTTGATTTAAACATAAATAACAAGTTTAATCCGTTTATGCCATTTTTAAATTTAACAAATAATTTAAAAATTAATATGCTTGAAAAAGTTATTGATAATGTCAATTCTTTTTCACCGGGTAATTCAAATTTTTATTTATCAAATCTTGAAAAAAAAGATTTTTTAAATAAATTAAAAAGGTACGAAAAAAATAATTTGTTTAAATCTATTTTGCAAGAGTATAGAGAAGACGGCTCTTTTGAAGAATATGAGAATTATTTTATAGAAAAAAATGTTGATATATACGATTTTTATTTAAAAAATAAAAAAACTTTTTTTGATGAAAATAACAAAAAAATATCAATATTAAAAGCTTTCTTATTCCCTAACATAAAAGAATTAATAATGGAAATAATTAGTTTTATTGAAACTAAAAAAACTCCAAAAAATAAATTAATTAAAAACATAATTCTTTGATCTTTTTATAACGCACCTTCAAAATCAGATAGTTACTATTATGATTTGGATCAAGCAATTAATAATATTTTTATAACTAATAATAGTATAAATTTAAAAGAAATATTATTTATTTTAAAGTTCAAATTAAAAAATGAAACATTACTATATAATAAATTGTCTGAGGAAGTCGATTCTTTCATAGGTGTAGAATTAAATCACTCACAAATGCAGGCGTTATGTTCTTTAAATATTACAGATAATAATTTTAAAGGGAAAGGTGTTCAAGGTATTATGCATAATAAAGAGTTGAATTTGTTTTGTATTGATGCAAATAGAACTAAATCAAATCTTTTTTCTGATAGTGGAAATTATTTTGATGAAAAGAACAAAATTTTTTATTGAGATACACCTACAAGTTGAAAAATAGACGAAAATTTAATTGATGGTATACAAAAAGAATTTTTAAACTTGGAAAAAAATAAAACATATTTATTTTATAATGATGAAAGTATATCTAGACAAAAAACATTTCTAAATAGAAAGTTCATTGGAAAGGTTACTAATATTATTGAACGTAAGATAATTTATAAAAAAAATGGTAATGCTATAGACAAAAAACTCGTACTTCTTTTAAGTTTAAGTAAATAAATTTGATTCTAATTATTATAAAATTTGTAAAAAGATTATTGAATAGTATTAAATAAATTATTTTTTAATAAATTAATCAACTATCAAATATATAATTAATATTAAATAAATATATTGGTTTTATTAAATATAAATTTTAAATTTTTAAAACTAGTATTTATTTATTGCGACTTAATATATAGTAAACACCAAAAAATTAGGGCATAAAAATATTATCAATATTTTGGTTCGGTAGAAAAATATTTTCAAATTATATGAAATTCAAGAATTTTTTTGATAAAAGTAATAAAAACAGTAAGTGAATATATTATTTTAATAGTAAAAAATAATCTCTTATTAAAGCTTCGATTATTGAAAAATTTAGTTATAACAAAAATTATTTTTCTTATTTTAAAAATATTTAAAATATTAAATAGTTTTTAAAATTACTATATATAAAAAATTAAATACAATTTATGTAATTCAATTATACATATAGATTGATAAGCCAAAATTAAACTATTGTTATAAAGATTTTTGTAAAGTAATTTATTTACAAAAAAGTATTACATCAGTTAATTTTTCATAATAAAACATTTTTTAATGATTTTAAAAAAGAGAATAAACAACCTTAAAGAGACCATATTAGTGATACTTTAAATACTAATATATTCAAAAGAAAGGTTGTTTTTTATGCCAAAAATAATAGATAAAAAGATAAAATTAATAGCTATAAAAAAATTTTTAAGTGGTGAAAAACCGAAGTCAATAAAAGAAGATTTAAATTTAAAAAGTGGCGTTGCTCAGATATATCAATGAGTAAAAAGATATAATATTAATGAATTAGAAAGCGAATTAGATTATTCGCCTTGTGAGGTTAATATTTATATGCAGAAAGATATAGAAAATAAATTACTTAAAAAAGAAAATCAAAAACTCGAAAAAGAGATTAAAAACTTAAAAAAAGAAAAATCGAAAGATAGGGCTAAAATAGAATTTTTGGAAAAGCGCATGCCTTCTTGCATGAATTTATCGAAAGAACAGATGAAGATACAGACAAGTAAGAAGGCTTGAAAAAATGATGCCTATAATATTATTTTTTATGATAACTCAATTGAGCTAAGTATAAAGGATAAATGTAAAGCACTTTTTGTAAATTACTCAAATTATGCTAAGTGAAAAATAAAATATAATGATATTTTATCAAGAGGTAGACAACTAAGTTAAAACGAAAGTATAATAAACGTGCGATTGAATTAATTAATAAGTTCACTAAATTAAATGGTGCTTCAGGCGCTCGCAATGTAAGTTCTTGAATTACGGACAATCATGCAGTTAACATTAGTTATAAAATAGTAAACGAACTAAGAAATAATAAACTTGTAAAATTACCAAAAATTAAGAGAGTTGCAAAAAAATATACTAGTCAAAGGGGCAATGTTGTCCCAGACCTTATTAAAAAAGATTTTAAATCACAATATAATTTTCATAAAATTGGTTTAGATGGTTCTTATTTAGATCTTATAATAAATGGGAAAAAAACAAAAATATTAGGAGAATTTGCATACAATTGATACAATCGAGATATGATTGCTTACAATTTTGATTTCAGTGAGAATTCGCAAGTAGTAAGTAAAACAATTATGGATATTATTAATGTAGTAAGTAATTATAAAGTTGATTATTCAATTATCCAAATGGATAGAGGTACAGCAAACACTTCTAATATAGTTAAAAACATAATTGAATGTTACCCAAATTTTGTTTTATCAATGTCAGAAGCTGGTTTTAAACATAATGCTCCGACAGAATCATTAAATGGTTGATTTAAGGAATGTTTTTTTGCAGAATATGGAAATATATTTCTTAGTATCCAAGAATTTTTAAATAAATTTGATGAATTTATTATTAAAAGAAACTCTTTACAAACTTACATATACAATAAAAAAAGAAGCCAAATAATATAAAATTTTCAGGTCTCTTTAAGGTTGTTTATTCTAAGTAATTAAAATGGTATAAATTTTTAAAGAAAAAATAATTTTATATTAAGTGTGAGATTATATTTGAAAATACTAAAAAAACATAGTAATAAATATATTAAAAATTAAATTATATAAACGCATGAGATTAATTTGTTGAAGTAAATGTAGTTTTAGTTAAACTTTATTCATCTTCACATCCTATTTTTAAATATTTCTATTTAATAGTTAACAAATAATCATAATCTATATTTTTTTAAGTATAGCATTATAAAAATACTTGTTTTTACAGAAAAAAATGCTCTAAATTTTATGATAAAATACAAAAACTTTATCTGTAAAGAGTTAAAAAAATGAAGAAAATAATAAAAAATTGATTAGGTTTTGTCTATTAGGGCTGGAGTACAATTAATTATAATTCGTTATAAATTAAATGAAACTTGTAATTCTTATAGTATATATAATAATTGCAGAGAATTTAAAATAATGAGTCCAAAGTTTAAATAAGAGTTAATTTATATATACTTAAATAAAAAAAGAAAATTTTAGTATCAACAAGTAAGGAAATATTTGAAAATATGTTCATTCTTGCATGACAAAATATTGATGAAATTATTGTAAATGAGCAAGAAAAAATTTTAATTAAGACAAAAACTTAAAATATTATGTAATTTCACAAAGTTATTATTTTGTAATTAATTACGTAATTGAATTAATAGATTAATTATTTATTTTAGTATTCATAAAAAACTTTTTCAAGATTTTAAAAAATATCATATTTATAAAATCCTATTTTTTTAACGAATACAGTTTAAAGTTACAAACTATTAATAATTTTAAAAATCTAATAAATTAGCTAAAGAAATTAATCATTATACTAATATTTTACAATCATAAGTCTTTAATAAAAAACTAATGAATTTTTTAAAAATGATTAATTTAATTAAAAGAGATAAGTAATTGCTTTTATTTTTTTACTTAATTCCATTTATAAAACTTAATATATCTTTATATACTAACTTATTATTATTTTCAAACAAAATGTCATGTCTCATTTCTTTATATAGTTTATAACTTGTATTTAAATTATATTTTTTATATAAGTTATTTAATTTAATAATTCCTTTACCAAAATCACCAACACTATCTTCAACACCAGACAGAATTAAAATTGGCAAATTATTATTAATTGCTTTTATATTTTTAGTATTTTGTATTTCTAATAATCCAGTGAATAAATCTTTGAAAGCAGCACTAGTAAATATTCCACCTGAAAGTGGATCGTTTATTGCTTCAGAAATATTTTGTTTATTTATGCTCAATCATTCTAATCCAGTATTTCCTTCTTTTTCAAATTTTTTATTTAAAGGTTTATAACTAATTTTTCAAACTTGTTCATCAAAATGATAATTACCATATTTAATTTGATTATGAGTTGCTAGTTTTTTTCTATGTTTCAAAAATCATTTGCCATAATATCCAGTTCCTGTCATAATACAGCCATTGATTAACGAATTATATTTTGAAATAAATCCTCTTAAAACAAAACTACCTAAGGAATGCCCAAGAACAAATATTTTCAAGCCTTTATAATTAATTCTTATGTAATCATTTATTGTTTTAACATCATTTACAATTTTAGTTCATCCATCAATTTCTGAAAAGAACCTTTTATTATTTTCATTACAAGTTTTGCCATGACCTCTTAAGTCAAACCCAATCACAATATAGTTATTAGAGTTAAGATATTTTATAAAGTCTTTATAAAATAAAATATGCCCACAAGATCCATGAATTATTTGAAATATACCTTTTGGATTAACTACTTCATCAAAAATGTATGTATGAATTAGTTCATTATCATATGTATTTAATTTAATTTCTTTCATTCTATTTATTCCTTTAATATTTATTTCTCAGTTAATTATAAATATATAGTAAAAATATATGTTAATATAAATTATATTGGAAAATACTCTAAAAAATAAATTAATTTAAATAATTTTTAGATAATAAAAGGAATAAAGTATATGAAAAAACTATTAAAAACATTTTTTAACTTAAATTTGTTGTGTGCACCAATAACTGCTACTATTGGATGTGGTACAAAAGATATTGATCCTCCCCATACGTTAAAAACAGTTACACCTGCTAATCCAATGCATTGACTTGCTCCAAAAGCTTTACAACAAAGTGATTTTTATGTTTTAGCAAATATTTATGCAACCCCATTAGCAACTGATGAATATGGTAGAGAATATGGAGATTTATTTGAACTCACAAATAAAAATTACTCAAATAATGACCCTTATATTGGTGCTCATGATAGTGACTTAAAAATTTGAACATATAAGTTAAGAAATAATGCAACTTGAAGTGATTATAATGGAAATAAAGTAGCAAATGTTACAGTTAATGATTTTTTAAATACTGCTAAGTTTGTTTTAAATCCAGAAAATACTGCTGATGCATATTTCTTATGAGATTTTTTTATTGTTGGTGCAAGAGATTTGTATAATGAAGCTATTGAAAATAAAACAAACTTTGAGGATTTATTTAATAAATTTGTAAGTGAAGGTAAACTTGGAATTAAAGTAAATGAGAGTGAACAAACAGTAACATTTGAATTATTAAAACCAGCACCTTATTTTGAAACTGTCTTGACTTATTCAGTTTTTGTACCTACAAAAGAAGAAACATTAATTGATATTTCAATGGATAATGACTTTAAAAAAGGTTATTACACAGGAGCCTTCCTGCCAAAAAACTATATTATGGACAATTCAATTGTTTATGATAAAAATCCAAACTATCATTTTGCTGAACAAACCAAAATTAATAGAATTAAGCAATACTTAGTTAATGATGGAAGTATAAGTAAAAAAAGAGAATTATTTGAAGCAGGAACTTTAAATGATTACATAATTGATGTTAATGATAAAGCTGGATTTGAAACTTTAGTTGGAGATGTAAATGAACCTAAAAAAACTCCAGGACTTGTTGAATATGACAAAGACCATCCAGAGTATGCAGATACACGTCTTTTATTATTTAATTATTTAAATTCTGATTATTTCACTCAAAAGGATAAAACAGAATCTATTTTAAAATCTAAATTATTGCAAGTTACAGAAGTAAGAAAATTTATGTTTGAAAATTTAGATAAATCAATTTATGGTAAATATTATTCTGAATTATTTGATGATTCTAAAGTATCAAAAAATGTAAGAAATTCATATGTTCCAGATTCTTTTAAATTTACAGAAAATTCAGTTACTAAAAATTATCATGATTATGAAGCGGAATATTTGAATACTAATAATTTAGCAAATAATATAACTGGTAATGACTTAAGTGATGGCAATGATTATCATTGGTCTAAAGCACATAATGATAACATTAATATTGCAAGTGAAGAGACAAATAATGTTAATAATCTTAGAAACTTGCTTTCAACAGTTGATAAAGATTTAAGTGAAAAATTAAAAGATAATGGAAAAATTCATTTAAATGTATTTTTAGATCCAACAAGTAAACTTACTTTTAATAAAAATGTTTCTGAAATGTTTGCAAAATTCAATGTTATAAATAATAATCCTATTGCTTTAGATGTAGAAACACCAAATACTTTTTTAGACTTTCAAGAAAAAATTAATTCAGGAAAACATGACATAACTATATCTGGATGATTTCCTGATTATGCAGACCCAATGAGTTATTTAGCAACACTGAAATTGGATGGTCCACATAGAAGCAAGTTTAGATTAGGTCAATTATTTCAATTTGATGATAGTAATACTCCACTTGATTATAATAATTCTTCTGATGAAGAATGAAAAAAACTTGATAATAATCATAAGGAAATGTTTGAAAAATTATTGGTTGGTTATAATTCTAAAATAGAAGTAAATAAATATGGAGAAAATTTATTTAAAAATAGATTTAATTCTTCAAAAGAATTAGAATCAATAGATGCTAAAAAGGAATGAAAAGATCGTATAAAAGGTTTTGCTGAAAACGAGGCTAACACTATTTTTAAAGATTATTTTGCAATGCCTTTAATTAGAAAGAGTCCTGAAAAAACTTTTTGAATTAGTAAGTTATTACCTTTTAAAAATCCATGAGTTTCGTATGGTCTAAGTCCTCTACAATATGCAAATTCTGAAGTAACAGATGAATTTTTAACTTATGATGAAATAGAAGCATTAAGAACTTCACACATTAAAGAAAAAGAAGAAGTGAAATCTGATATTACAAAGCATCGCAAAGGACTTGCTTGAAGTATTTAATATTAATTAAAAAAATGATAAATTAATTTTTATCATTTTTTTTTTTTTTTGTATTTCAGTTGAATTATTATATTCTTTAAAATTTAAATTAATTTTATAGAGTCTTAATTTATAATTATTATAAATAAGGAGTGGTTTAATGCAAAAACACAAACTTTTTTTTACTAACATTCCCTTTTCTATACTTTCAATATTGCTTGTATCATTAACTTTGAGTGGGGCATTTAAAATTATTATTCCAATTGTTACATTGGATAAACTTTTAGATTTTATATTATTAACCATATCAGGTTCATTATTTATTTTAATTATTATTAAAATAATTTTTCACATAAAGGATTTATCTAAAATTATCAAAAAAAACAAAGAAAGTGTACCTTTTTTTGGATTTGTTACAATGAGTATTTTAGCTTTTTCAAAATATTTTTTATCTAATTCAACTGATTCAATTATTAATTATAATATAGGTCTTTATTTATGATGATTTGGACTAATTTTCTCATTTTCATTTTTATTATTTTGAGTTTTTTTAAATATTAAAAATCTTAGTTATAAAAACTTCAATCCAAGTTGATATATTCCATTAAATGGTTTTATAGTATCAAGTACGTTTGATATTAAATATTTAAATAAAGATTATTTTAATTTGTGATTTGTTATATGATTATTGTTTTTTATATTATTCACTATTACAACAATAAATCTATTAATTAAGTACTTAAATAATATTGATAGAAATGAATGCAGTAGTTTTTTTATTACATTTATTGGTATTTACAGTTTATTGATAATCACATATTTTTATACCTTCAAAAATACTAATTTCTTTTTAGATAATTTATTAATTGTAATTGGTTTTATTCCAATCATTTTATCATTTGTTTTATATCATTTGATTTTTATAAGTTTAAAAAAAGAGTTTTTTCATTTTAAACATATAAATTTATGCTTCCCTTTAGCAATGGCTACTATGGAAAAATGAATTTATTCACAATATTTTTTCAATTTAGATAGTTTGTCTGTCTTGAAAAAAATATTTTATTATACTTTTATTATAGATATTATAATTACAGCTATATTTACACTATATTTATTAGGATTTATTTTATCTATTTATATAAAAAAATACATTAATTTGCATAATGTTAAAATTTTGAATAATAAATAATAGTTCTTTCATTATTCAATTATATGTATATATCTTTGTCATTTACCTTTTAATCATCGACGTACATATACTATTGAACGAAGAAGGGGATCAACAATAACTGCCGCATAAATAAGTAATAATCCAGGACCTTCAACAATATTAAAACCTTTTACTATTATGAAAGGTAAAGCTACCATTCCTAGTCCCATTGTTATAAATGAAACTATAATTGGAAATCATAAATCACCAACGCTCCATAATGATCTTAATAAAGTCATGTTTACGGTATCAAATAAAATTTTTATAGCATATATCGCTAATAATGAAACACCTCAAGGGATTGCTGTATCTTTTGAATTTAATATATATAAAAGAGGATAACTTATTGCAATCATTACAATATTAGATATTAGAGTTATTAAAATTGCGGCTTTTCAACAATTTATTGCAATTTCATAAGCTCCTTGTTTATCTTTTTCACCAATTTTTCTTGAAACAAATACTGCAGTAACAGTTCCAATAGCTTGGATGAACGCGGATGAATATTGTCCAATACTATTGGCATTTCTGTGTAATGTTATTCAGTGATTTCCAGTTCCTAAATGAAGTTGGCCAATTGCAACAGATGTTCCAAAATTACAAATATTTCATACACCCATTTCAATTGTAATAGGGAGACCTGTTTTTAATGTTTCTTTAGCGTAGTTCCAACTTAATTGCTTATGTTTATTAGTTTTAAAATCAATGTATTTCAAACACATAAACAACATAAAAATAATTTGAAATAGTCCAGTAATAGGTAAAACTAAAGCACTATAAACTGGAGGAATATTAGTTGCATACAATAATATAGAAATTAATGATAAGTCAATTATATTTGCTAGCATTGTGCCAATTGTAACAACTCTACTTTTTTTAATTGATTGTAGACCTGCTACAAAAACTTGATAAACAGACATCATTAATAAATTTATATTTGTAAAACGATAATAATTAGATACATAATCTAGTTCTTTTGGTTCTAAGACAAATTTTCCACTTGCATCCATTATTGGTTCATTTGAACTAGCTTCTACTCATCCAACAATATAATCGCTTAAAATTGTTACTAATAAAAATATTGGTAACATAATGGCTAAATTTACTAATATACCAGTAACAATAACTCTTGAAACCTCATTTTTTCGTCCTTGACCTATCAAGTTACCAGCAACAATTATGGTACCTGTTGCAATTAAACTTGGAACAAATTGTAAAGTATTGTATGCTAATACTGCTTTTGATGTTCCTTCAGCATATGCACCGTCCTTATAATTGTTAATAGCAATTAAATTAATTTGAGATATTAAAATTGTAAACAATAGTTGAATGAAGATTGGTATAGCCATACTAAATATATCTTTTGTGTTTTCAATTTTATAAAATGGAACCTTAATTTTTTCAAAAGGTTCATAATTAGTTTCTTTTTTATTAATCATATTAACCTCTAAATATTATTATTTCTTTTATAAATAATATAATATACTTTTAATAAAAATTAGATTAAAATCTTAAATAATATTAATATATTTTATTAAACTCATAATAAAAAGTAAAACTTTATTGTTTTTAATAATTATGTTATATATGTTAATCAAAAGAGGATATGTTATGAAAAAAATTTTATCAATTATATTAGCAATTAGTTTAGTATCTTATTCTTTAAACTTTGTTATTTCATGTGATTTTGGTTCAATAAATAAAAATCCAAATGAGAACCCAACAACACCAGAAAACCCAACAACACCAGAAAACCCAACAACACCAGAGAACCCAACAACACCAGAAAACCCAACAACACCAGAAAACCCAACAACACCAGAAAACCCAACAACACCAGAAAACCCAACAACACCAGAAAACCCAACAACACCAGAAAACCCAACAACACCAGAAAACCCAACAACACCAGAAAACGAATGAAGTTATAAGAACTTACTTGTCGGTTATTGATATGATTGAGGAGGTTCTTATCAAAACTCAGTTAAACTTAAGGATATTGATTTAAGATATGATGTTATCAATTTATCTTTCTTATATGCTAGTAGTGCAAACCAAATGCCTGTATTCAACCCTAATAATCCTTCAGAAGTTAAAGAAGGAGTAAACTATCTTCATTCTAAAGGGAAAAAAGTATTAATTTCTATGGGTGGACAAACAGGCTCTGAAATGCGTTTTAATGAAAATAATAAGAATGACCTTAAAAAATCAATTTTAAATGTTGTAAATTATTATGATTTAGATGGTCTGGATATTGATTGAGAAGGTAGTTGCTTAACTGACAGAACTAGTCAAAGAATTACATCTGAAGTATTGATAGATATTAAAAATGATTGACAAAAACAAAACAAACATTTTTACATAACAATGGCTCCTGAACTTCCATATCTTAAAAATTCAACGGAGTCTAGTGGAGGTAGTTATATTCCATTTTTTAAACAACTGGAGAATTATTATGATTGAATACAACCTCAATTTTATAATGGATGAGCATTTGGACCTTATGTTGAACAAAGTGAATCTGAAGAATTAGGATTAAGTTTACATTCAATTGTTTCAAATGATGATTTTGATAAAAGAGCAGAATTTTATTATTTAATGACAAAATATTTAACTACTAAATATAGTAGATTAAATGATTTTTATATTATAAAACCTAATAAATTTGTTCTAGGTGCTTCAACAAATGAACCTGCTGGAAGAGGTGGTGCTTATGAAAATGCTTTAAATAAATGTTATAATCTACTTAAAGATAACAATATAATTATAAGAGGTCTTATGACTTGGGCTATAAATTACGATGCATATGAAGGACAAGTCCCAAGTGTTAATAACCAATATATTATGTTTTATAAATGAAGTTTTGCAAAATGATACTCTAATACATTTTTTAAAAATAAACAATTATAAAAGTAATTTATTATATTTATATATTAAAATATAAATATTTTTTGAATTTAAACAATTACATTAATTAGTTTATAATTAATGTATAATTTTGTAAATTGATCTATAAGATAAAGATACAATCTAATATTGTATTTTAAGATATTTATATATTTTGCTTAATTTCGTAAAAAATTAATAAAGGAATCAAAATGAAAAATTATTAAAAAACAACTTAATACTTTCTATACTTTTAATTATTATTTTAGTTTCAGCTATTGATTTTTTCATTGATAATAAATCATTATCATATATTTCTATTAAATATATTGTAAAAGAATTTATTTTATATTTTTTATTTATAGTTGCTCAAATAAAGTTTTGAATAAATATTAATAATAATGATAATCAGTTTCATAAATGGTCAAACAAATAATTTAATTAAATTATCTTTTTTTGATTTATTTAATACATTATTTTTAATAATAAATATTGTAATTGGTATAATAAATCAAGTAGTCTTTAATTTTGTATTAATGTTTATGATAATAACTTTAATGACTATTTATTATTAATAGTATTTATTTTCAAAAAAGAGTTTATAGCATATTTATTAAACCTATATACAAGTTTTTTAAATTATGTAAAATTCAACTTAATGTGAATAAAAATGCTTTTAAACAGCATAATTATTCCTATAATAGAAAAGCTCTCGTGTCACAAAAAAGATGTATTAGAATCAAAAATGCTTTATATTTTTTTTGAAAAAAACTTTAGACCAAAAAAATTCAATAATAAACTATAATGTGATAGACAAATCTCTTTTTTAAAATTTTGAAGATGAGGTTCCATTAACAATATAGGAAATAAAGTAAAAAAAGTAAATAAAAAATTTAATAATAATTATGGAATATTTGAAATTGATTTTGATGTTGAATATGGCAAAATTTTTTGGATATCTTGGTCCAAATGGTGATGGAAAATCAACTACAATAAGAACTATTCATGGTTTTATAAAATCAAGCAGTGGTTCAATTGATGTAAGTTTAAATTCAGAGAATCAAGTTAATAATATAATTTGAAATGATTCTTGAAAAGATGCAAATAAAATCAATAGAAAAGTTTGTTATGTTCCAGGAGAAATATCTTTTCCATTAAATATAACAGGTATTGAACTTATTAGACAAATTTATTCTTTAAGAAATTTGAACAATAGAAATTATGTTATAGAGTTAATAAAATATTGTGACTTATATGCGACAGTTAAAATAAAAAAATTGTCAAAAGGAAATAAATAGAAGCTTGCTTTGATAATTGCATGAATGCATAATCCCGATAAAATTATATTAGATTAACCAACTTCTGGTTTAGATCATTTGATGCAAAATAAATTTATTGAACTTGTAAAGAAAAAAATAATGGAAAAGCAATTGTCTTATCATCTCACATTTTTTTCATAAGTTGAAAAAATATGTGATTATGTATCAATAATTAAACAAGTAAAAATTGTATCACCAATAAATATTAAACAAATTGAATTAACAGTTCCTAAAAAATTTGACTTAAAATTTTTAGAGAATGTTCAACTAAAGGATTTTGAAAAGTTTGACATTTTATAAACTAATGATCATCGTTTACTTTTAGATGTGAAAGCAAATCAATTAAATGAGTTTTTAACTTATTATTTAAATTTAATATAAAAGGTTTAAAGAAATACCATTTAGTTTAGAAGAGTACTTTATGAACTTTTATAAAGATGAAAACTTCAAAAAAAGTATTTAGAAAAACATTTAAATATAAAAATTTCTAAAAAAGAATCAAAAAAATCAATTGAGTTATTTAAATTAACTTAAAAAAAATTTTATAAATTTTTATTAGTTATCACAATTACTTCATTAGTATTATCTGGTGCAGTTATTGCATATACATTATTTTCTAAAAGTGATCTTATTAATGATTCTAGTTTGAGTATTAATACAAAAATTCAGTCTTTAATCGTTGATTTAATTACTGGACCTGGTGGACTTGTTTACATGTTATTATTGATTTTTACAATTGTAGTTGGAATTTTATTAGTATGCAATGAGGTTGAAAAGGGTAATTTAGTAAATATATTAATCACAAATCAATTTAGAAAAATTGTAATTTTTACTAAAATGTTTGATTTTATTAGTAGTATAACTTTTTCAAATATATTAATTTATTTTTTAACAATTTTATTATTTTTAATCTCAAAACAATCACAAGGAGTGGATTTTGTTTTAATTACTATTCACTTTATTGGATTTTATTTAGCATTATTAGCAACATCATCAATTATATTTTTATTCAGTTGCTTATTTAATAAAATTATTTATACATTTTTAGTTAATGGAGGTATTTGTATATTCTTCTGAATAACAAACATTCTATCACAGGCTATTCAATCATTAAGTTGATTAAAATATTTCAGTTTAAATTCCCTTTATAATACAAATATTTCTGCTTTATCTGATGTTAAAAGCTTTATATCAGGATTATTTATTTTGTTAATAATTTTTGTGTTGCTTTATGTTTCATCATATTATATATTTAAAAGAAAAGATTTATTATTGTAAAATTTTAATATACTACTTAAAATCATTTAATAATCATTAAATGGTTTTTTATATGGTTTTAGAAAATATGTTTTAATTTTTAATAATATTTAGAAAAAAATAGTTTAAAATATAAAATATATGTTTGAAAAATATAACAATAAAGTTTATAATAATAAAATATCAAGGAGTTTTTGTATGAAAAAAATATATAAATTATTGTCATTAATTTCAATTACAGCTTTTACAACATCAACAGTTGTTGCTTGTGGTAGTATTATACCTTCAAAACCAAATAGTTCTACTCCAGAGGAAAACCCAAATAGTGGAAATGAATCTAATAATGGAAACAATGAAAGTAATGTAATTTCTCCATTAATTAAAAGTCTAAAATCAGAAGTTAATAATGCAATTCAAAATAACTTAACTAAGACAGCAAGCAATCTTTATCAATTAGATGCATTAAATAGTGCTGAAATGTCTACTTTAGATAATAAATTTTTAAAAATTGATGTATTAAAAAAATATAAAGGTAAAAGTATAACAGACCCAATTGAATTAGACGAATATCAAAAATCAGACTTAACTAATGACACTAAAAAGTTATTAGAATTTAGTACTTTAATTTCAGAAATAAAAAAAATTTATTATAAAGAAGAGTATAAAGTATTAAATTATTTAGATAATATTAATGAAGTATTTGATCTAAAAATTGATTTTGGTTCAATACGCATTATTTTTAATCAAGAAAACTTAATTTCTGCAAATGTATTGTTTAATTATAGTTTTGACTTAAATTATAAAGATGCTGGAAATCAAAAAAGCACAATGAACTTTAATAATAATATGATTTATGGAGTTACTTCTGATAAAGATGTTAGTGTTGCTATAAGTAAAGTTTTAAACGAATTAAAATCTGAGGGTTTATTAAATAATCAAACATTCAAAGACTCTTTTGCGTTTGATTATCAAAAATTTAACATTCCACAAAATAATAGGGTAACATATAGTGATGATACTAAATACTTAGTTGATTTAGAAAAATATGTAAATACTGATGATTACAAAAAAAATATATCAAGCGTATTGAATAATACATATTTATCAGAAAGCAAAAATAAATTTAGTTTTGTAATTGATAAAAACGACTTCTTTGGATCTTATAGAAATTTACAAAAGTTAGACTCTGAAAAAGAATATATGTCTGATTCAGAAAATAAAAGTAATTACCCTTTAGTTTGAAAAAGTAAAGAAAATTATGAGAATAAAGACTATTCATCACAAAATGTTTATGATTTGTTTTTTAGAGAAAATATATTAAAAGAGAATGATACTGTAACTTTAAATAATGATGGTCAACAACAAGTAAATAAAATTCTATTAGATGTTGTTAAAAATTCCTTTAAAGTAAATATTTCGAATTTATATAACAAAGAATTAACTGAGATTAAAAGTTTAAATACAAAATATAGTATAGATGATTTAAAATCTAATAGTAACTTATATAATAGTATTCGTTTAGGTTACTTAACATTAAAAAATTTAAAAATAAAAATAGGAGAGTTTGAACAATTATTACCTTCATTTGATGTTCTATGTTCATACAGTCCAAAAGAAAGCGAAAATGTAATACCATATAACTTAGCAAATTCAGAAATAAGTGATGATTTTTATAAGCAAAGTGTACTTTTTGCTTCTGTTTATTATAATACAAGAAATGGTATAAAAGCTATGAAAAGAATTTTTGATTTTCATGAAGATACTGTTAACGAAACTTATGGTCATAGAACTAATGGTTCAAGACTTGATGGTAAAGGTTTATCATTGACTACATTTTCTGGTAATGCAAGTAAAGAAATACCAAGTATAAGAGTAAATATATGAGATACAATGGTTCTTCCTACTTCATTATACAATCCAGATTTAGTATCAAAAAATTTATCAAATAGTTTATCACTTAAATATGATAGTCAAATCCAGTTTTCAGAGTATATGAAATATATTGGTAATCAAGATGTTTTTGAATGAAATTTTGATTTTAGTAATATGTATCTTGAATATTCTTCTTCAAAAGGTTTATCTCTTGTTCCTAATTTCTTTCACATGGATGGTGTAACTCATTATTATGGAAATTTAAAATTGAATTTTATAAATATAAAGTTTGATATCGACGAAAATATATATCCAAATGGAACTGTTGCATACTGAGGTATGTGATGATGAAGATTAAACATCATAGGTAGAGTTTCATAGTTAATATAAATATAAAATTTAACTTTTATTTTAAAATAATTTAATCAACTTTTATAATTATAAGTTATAATATTATAAGTTTAGGTTAATACCTAAATAAAATAGAAGGAATATAATTTATGAATGATAACACAAAACAAAGTGGAACTATGCTAGCCGCTTATATCTTTATGATTTTATCAACAATATCATTATCTATATTTGTTATAACACTTGCTTGAATGATACCGATGACACTAGCTGTTAAATCAAGAATTAATCAATATAAACCTAGTGTGGGATTAGGTGTTTGTTGCTTATTCTTTACAGGTATTTTTTTCTTAATAAATGGAATTTTAGTATTAGTTACAAATGAAAATAGTTATGGTAATGTAAATACAAATAATGCTAATAATTTAAATCAAAATGAGCAACAAAATCAAGCAGTAACACAATAAGAATACAATTTGATTTATTAAAATCTCTTCTTATATTTTATTTAATATACTTAGAGATTTTTTTTAACTCTTAATTCATTAAAAATTAACATTTTAATTATAAATTAATAAATTAGTGTATTTATATACATTTTTATCAGTATTTTATAAATTTATGCTCATTCTATAAATTTAAATAATATATAATAATTTTATGTTTAATTAATTTTACATTTTAATAATAATTTGGGTGTATTAAAAAAAATTAAGTGCATTAGGGGTATAATGTTTAAATGGACCTTTGTGTTTATCTATTTTGTCTTGTAATGCTAATAATAAAAAAAAGATGATGAAATCATATTTTATAAAAAAACAAATACTACTTTAATTGATGGTTCAAAAACCATAAAACCAAATCAAGAGACCAAGTATTTAAACAAATTTCATGTTGATGCACCAGAATCAAAAGATGTGTTAAATGATATGCAAGGTGCTTTTTTTGACGGGAAATATTGACATGTATATTTTTTATATAACAAAGGTGCAAAATATAATGAAAATGGTGATCAAATAGGTGAGAATAATACTGAGTGGTATCATATGCTAACAAAAAACTTTATCAATTGAGAATATAAAGGTTTAGCTGTAAAAAAATGAAACCCAAATAGCTGAGTAGATGCAGCTGGTGGTACTATATATATAAATAAAGAAAGCGATTTTAATGATAATAAAACAAAAAACGGAAGAGTTGCAATTTCAACTGCATATATTGGGCCAAAAGGTCAAAATGTTTTAGCTTATTATTAATCACCAGGTGATAATGATGGTAAGGGAAACTACTTTGTTATAATTTCATTGTATTAAATGGTGCAGAACCAATATTAAAAAATAATAAACTAGAAGTAATATATCCAGATTTCAGAGACCCACATTTTTTTTAAAAAGATAATAAATTTATTATGTATGTTTCACAACTTGATAAGTTTGGTGTTTATGAGTCAGATAAACCATTAGGTGAGTATCATTATAAAGGTAGTTATGAAGCAAAACATCCGATGGTAGGATTTGCTAATGTATCTGAATTAAATGTAAACGGAAATAAAGATGAAAAAAATTTGTTGTGATATATGGTGGTAATGGTAATGATAATGGTCAACTATCATATGTAGATAATATTGGTACTGGTATATATTATTATGTTGGTCATTTAAATAAAGATTTTATTTTTATTAAGAATAAGAACCTAAAAGACTTGACTTTGGAGTAGATTTTATGAAGCCAGCTTTTTTGAAGATACTAAAGATAGCAAAGATAATTTAGGTTATCATTTAATTGGTATAGGTTTAATGAGTAGTTTAGATTATAACAGAGTTGTCCCTAATGCAGGCTATTGGGGTAATATGTCACTTGCAAGAAAATATCTCTTATTAAGAATGATAACAATCAATACTCATTTAAAAAAAGTTTTTTTGATTATGATGATAAAGATATTACTTCATATGGTAATGAAAATTAATTTGAAGACAGAACTTTAAAAGGTGGAAAATATAAATTAGAATTAACACTAAAAAATATGAATAATAAAAAAGGAATTACTGATTTAATATTTAATAATGAAACATATACAAATAAAATACAATTAAATTTTGATGATAATTCAACTTCTTCTTATAGATCTTCTTTAGACAAAACTTTAGAAGATAATAATGGTCTTATACAAAAAATAACTTATAAGACAATTATCAATAATTAAAACACTTCAAAAATAACTTTGTATGTAGACACTACTTCAATAGAAGCAATATTACCTGATGGTTCAACTATTTCAATGTTTAATTTTCCTGTTGGTTCGTAAAGTAAATTTAGAAAAAATACTAGTATGAAGAATTCAAAATATATAATAAAATCAGATTTTTTAGGTTTTAAAAATGTAAAAAAACTAAGTCAGTTCAATTTTTTATTAATATTTTCACTGAAGTTGAAGGAATTTATAGACTAGAAATAAATTTAAATAATTTCAATGCAAGTGATGAAAAATTGAATTGACAATTAATGCTAATCTTTATGATGTAATTATAATTTATGATTTTAATTTAAACAAGATCTCAGTAAAAAGAGTAACTATTTATAAAACGCTTTCAATTAAAAAAGAATTTATAAATATAAGAGAATATAATTCAAATCTAAAAGACCTAAGTAATGGAAAAATGGAAATTTTACTTGATAAAACTGTAATTGAAATGAAAATGATTGATGGTTCAACATTTACTTTACTTAAGTTTTTAGAAAATAATGATATTGAATTATTAAATTTTGACATTAAAAATAGTACAAATATAAGTTATGATTTATATGATTTAAAAAACATATAATTTATATAAAATATTCAGCATAAAAAAAAGGAAACTAATAATAGCGGTGTAAAACCTCTAGTTTATATAGTTTCCTTTTTTAGTAGTTTAAATATATATTAATTAAATAGAAAAGTTTTTAACTAATAGTTTATAAACATTCACAACAAGTTTTATTAATTAATTATTATTAGATTTTTTATGAAACCTCTTGTTTTTTTTTTTTTTTTTGTTAAGATAAACACATTATTAAATAGATAGGAGTTTATTTTATGAAAAAATATTTATTATCAATAATGAGCACAGGTTTAATATCTTCACCGATCAGTTATGTTGTAAGTTGTAACACAAAAGTAAATGATAACTCTGATGAGAACTGTGAAGAAAATCCTAACAATGATTTAGGAGATTCTTATGAAACGATTAAACAAGAATATTTAGAAAAAATTAAAAAGTTAATTAATATAGAAGTAAAAAAAAGTATTGTTAATTGAACTGAACAAGGTGGAACTATAAAAAATAAATTCTTTAATAATAATTATTTAAAAAAAATTTTAGATTATAAAAATGTGGGTAGAACAATTGAAAAATCAATAAGTGAAGTCTTGAAAAACAATTTAGAAGCTAAAGAAAATTTTTATTATGATTTAAAACAAAAAATAAACTTTAATTTAATTATTGATGAAGTTAGTAAAGTTGCAAAAGATCCAAAGTACTCTATTTTGGTAGGTGGTTTAGAAAAAAATAAACTATTATCTATTGATCAAAATTATTATGAATCAAAAGATAAAAAATCAATATTAAAATACTATGAACCATCAGATAAAGTTAATAAAGATATAAAATATATATCAGTTCTTGAAAACTTTGAAATAAAATTTCAAATATTTTATAAATCTAAATTAAATAATTCAACATTAGAAATTGAACCAACATTTGGAAAATTTAATTTTACAGTTACCACTTATGAAGCATTATTAGATTATATAAATAATCAATTAAAAGATATTAAATACAAGTTTTTTATAGAAAGAGATTCTATAATTAAAACATCAAAAAAAACTGGAGATTTATTTGAAGATAAAGATGTAATTAATTCTAAATATTTAGATTTATTTAAAAAAGATAACAATTTATATAAAAAATTAGAAGAAATCATAAAACCTCCAATAAACAATGGTTTAGAAGTTAAAATAAAAGATGATGCTGTTAATGATGGAATTGTAGATAACTTAGATTCTTGAGATAATGAGTATACTTCAAAAAATTCACCTCCAAATTATTTTAATTGGAAGAATGATTTTAAAAATATAGGTAATGATGACCTTGATTCTAATGAAAAACTTTATGATTATATATTTAAAAATGATAAGTATATTTTATCTGTATATGATTATATAAAAGAAAACTATTCAAAATGATTGGATACCTATATTGAAAAAGTTAATTATGAAGATAGCGAGACATACAATAAAGAAGATTTCATAAAAGTTTTAAGTAAAACTGTTAAATATAAAAATGCCCCTATTAAAAACTTAGAAATTTTAATTGATAATGGTAAATTTAAATTTGATGTTCCTAATTTCATATTGGCAGTTGGATATCAAATAGATGATAACTTAATAGATAAAAATAATACAAAACTGATTTATGGTACAACAGAAAATCTTTTAAAAGGTATCAAAACATTTAAAGAAACTTTTGGTGTGCAAGAAACCTCTAATGATTATAAGTTAATAAAATTTAAAGGAGTATTTAAAGATTCCACAGGTAATAACTTAAATATATGAGACTCTTTAAACGAAAAATATATTGATCCAGATGGTAATGGTGAAAGTAATGAAAAACATGAAAATTGATTAAAAATAGTCTATACTAATATTTTAGATAAATTTAATAAATTTTTATCACTTGAATTAACAGATAGTCAAGATCCAAATACTACTTTAATACAAAAAGAGGCTAAACATATTATAAATAAACAAGGAAACCAAAACATTTTTGAATGAAAGTTTAGTAAAAAATATAAACCTTATGTTAGGCTGCTTAAAAATATTGGTGATGTTGATGTAAAAAAATTAGATAGTGAAAAAAGAGATACAAAAGGCATTACTGTTGATGGTTATTATATACCTGTAAATTCTTTTGCAGATGTTGAATTCAAATTGGATTTTATTAATGTAGTTTTCAGAATTAAAGAAATGTTTAATTCAAAAAATGGTAAAAGATTTCAAAGTTTAATTGAATTAGGTGAATAATTTAATTCTTAAGTCATTACTTTATAGGAGGTGGTTATGTCAAAAGAGGCCAGTACAATCAAGATTAAAATTAAGGATTTAATCAATTTTTTTTATAGAATTCTTATTCATGAAAAAGTTTTCGTTATTTATTTTATAATAATAAACTCTTTTTCTTTATTAGTATCTGTTCTTTTTTCTTTAATTAAATCTGGTGAAACAAAAAATTTACTCTTTGATTTTTATGTTATCATTTTTATAAATATATTTTTATTTATATTCATTATTAAGATTATCAATTTCTTTTTTGTTAGAAAAATTGAAGATAAAACAATATTTGTTGTTATTGCAAATTCATTTTCAAGAATTAGATTCTTTATAACACAATATTTTACTTTATTGATTATTATTACTTCGCCAGTTTTCTTTTCATACATCATGTTTAATATTGTTTATATATTGTCTAATGACTTTACTACTAATAATTTTGTAATAAAAAAAACACTTGTTTTTATGTTATTTTCAATAATATTAGAAATAAGCCTATTTAATTTTTTAGTTTTTCTTATTTTATTCATTGGTAATCAACCAACATTAGTTATCTCTACACTACTATTATCATTTTCCTTTGTAGCCAACATTCCAGCCAAACTAATTTGAGAGAGCGAAAAAGACAAAATTTTTACTTTTAAAGATTTTAATAATAATGAATCTTATGATATTTATCAAACAGATGTTTATAATTCCATCGCTTTAGAAGGTCTAATTATAAATAAAAAAATAAAATATAAAAATCTTATTCACTCCTTAAACCATTATCTAACTAACTACAGTAGAAATGATAATATAATATTTACAATTAATAATTTAAACAACAATAATTTAATTAGATATAATGAATTTTGAAAAAATGAAATGGGTATAGTCGTACCTTCCAAAAAAGAAATAAGTTTTGATGGAATATTATTAACTAATTCTAAAAAAACAAGTCTAAAAAAATGATCATTAGGTGATAAAATTAAAATTAATTTATCTCTAAACTCCTATTTTAAAAATGAACACCAAATAAGAAAGTTATTAAATTGTACTAGTAGTGAAGGCATAAAAAGTAATATTGCTGACTTTTTATCCTTTAAAAGCGATTTAAAAAAAACTATTATAAATATCCCTCAACAAAAATATAATCTTTTTGGTGATTATTTATTTCTGTCAAACAATATTAACAGCAATCAAATAATTAATTTAAGTAAAAATGAAAAAATCGATTTAGATGTAAATGATATAAAATCTATTTTCAATTTTATAATTGCAGGGGTGAACCCTATTGATGACAAAGACTTTACAATTAGATATTCAGAAGAACTTAAAAACTATTTTTATGATAATATAATTAATGATGAAATGTTTTTAACAAGAATACTTGAAAATTATTTAATTTATTATACAACTCATTATTATTATTCGACAAACTATTCATTGGTTCAGAATGATACTCTTAGAAGTTATTTAGATATCAAAAAAAAATTGAACATTATGAATTTTATAAACCCTTTTTATTTGACCTGAGTTTTTTATACTAATAAATCAGGTTTATATTATGATGACATATGATTTAATCCAAACAGTACCTCTTTAATAGAATTAAATAAACAACAAAATTTATTTTTACCATATATTATATTCGATTTAAAAAATATAAATAATAAATTTGATCAAAACTCCTTTAATAATTTTATTGATCCATCTTATTTATTTATTACTTTATTTCTTATAAGCAAGCTACTATTTCTTTCAACAATTAAAAAATTCAACAAAATAGATTTTAATTAAAAAATATTAATCACCATTGCATTTATAGTTTTGAAACGAATTAATAATATATGAAAAAAACAATTTAATTCTTTATAGTTTTATTTAAAAATTATAAAGAATTTTTATTTGATTATTTTCATAATAAAATTAGATAAAGTATAGGTTTTGAAATAATAAGTAGAAGTTTTTAATAAATAAATTAAAATATATTTTAACTTTTTAACAAAGCAAAAAGGAAGATAAGCAAACCAGTATAAAATTACTGGTTTTTTTTGAAAGAAATTAAATAATGCCAAAAATAAATGATTAAAATAAATAATGATAAATTAAGTTTATTGTAACTGATGTTGATGCAACATTAAATTCTTTTGACAAAAATTTACAAATTAAAATTAGGTTTTGAAGGTATATAATTGAAAGTTAAAAAAGCATCCATTTATTTTTTATTATTTTTTTGAGTTGTAGGTATCATGGTTTTAATTTTATTAAAAAGACTTATTACGAAATATTTGTTTAAAAAAATATAGGTATGATAAACTAATATTTTTATCAACGCAAACATCTATAATATTTATCAGTTTATCAATTGGCAAATAATTTATATCCAGACTTAGTAGACTTTGGAATTTTTGTAATTTTATTTGTCAAATCTGGAGATTATATAACTAATAAAATAAAAGGTTTTGTTTCTAAAGATTTAAAAAGAATAACATCATTAATACCAACAAGAGTAATAAAAATTTCGAATAATCTTGAAGATTATGTAAATATAAATATCGTTAATGTTAATAATGTTATTAAAATAAAATCTAATGAAATAATACCATTGGATGGAATTTTATTAAATTATAAAGCAAATGTTAATACTCAAATTATTGATGGAGAAAATATTTCTAAAACATTTTTTAAAAATGATTTTATATTTTCAGGAATGAAATGCAAATCAGATAGCTTACTTTTATTAGTTAAAAACAAAAATACTGATTCTTTTATTAATAAAGTTATTACAAAAATTTTGACAATTCAATCTTAGAATTCTCAACTTCAAACTATAATTGATAAAATTAAAATTTATTTTACCCCATTAATTGTATTTTTATCTTTATTTGGATTTTTAATATCTTATTTTTTAATTAATAAACATAATCTTTATGTTTCATTAAAAATATTAGTTACTATATTAGTTTCTGCATGGCCCATGTTCTTTAGGAATAGCAATACCATTGCAATTATGATTGGCTCAACAAAAGCTGCTAAAAAAGGTATTACTTTTAATAGACAGAATCATTCCAAAAGTTCTCTTCAGTATATGTAGTTGCATTTGATAAAATTGGAACATTAACAGATGGTGAAATAAAAGTTAAAAAATTTACACGAAATATAAAGTTTCTCGAAATCATAGTATTAATTGAAAAACAACTAATACACCTTATAGATACTGGTGTAATTAACTATCTTTGAACAAGCAATATTAAATTAAATAATGATATATTAGTTGAAAAAATAGATAATCAGACATTTTTATTAATAAAAATGAATATAAAATTTTACCAATATCTGATTATAATTTAAACTTTAAAATCTAATATAAATATTGATTTTAATAAAATAGAAAATACTACATCTTTAATTATTGAAAATAATATTATTGTTGCAATGATAGAGTTTGAAGATCAATTTAGAAATAGTTCATATAATTCAATTAAAACAAAAAAATGGGCTTGGAAGTTGTTATGATTACTGTTGATAATATAAAAGTGGCTCATACTGTTGCTAATTAATTGAATATAGATAAAGTATATGCTCAAAAAAGTATAAATGAAAAGCTTGATATAATTAAAAAAAAATCAAACTAATAGTAAAAAAGTATTATATGTTGGTGATGGAATTAACGACATACTTGCAATTCAAAAAAGCCGATTTGTCTATTTCGGTTATATCTAAAAAAGCATTTTTAAATTTAGAGTCAGACATTAATCCTTTAAATCCTGATATAAATCTAATATCAGAATCAATAAAGCTTGCAAAATATACAAAAAAAACTAATTTACACTAACTTATTTTGAGCATTTATTTATAACATTGTTGTTATACCATTGTCAATTACTGGTTTATTAACTCCAATAATAGGAATGTTTATAATGTTTTTTTCATCAATATTAGTCTTACTTAATACATTAATATTTAAATGAATCAAATAATATTTTTTTATAAGACTTTTTGATTATAATATTATAAGTATAAAGTTTTAAATGGAGTAAATATGAAAGAAGATTTATATAATAAAATTGATGAATATTTTAAAACTGATATGGTACTAATAAAAAATTTGAATTATTTATATAAAGTTTCACTTACTTATAAAATAATCTCAACATTAGGTTTAATTATTACATTTTTAGGGTTTTTAATGATATATGTTTTAAAATTTGATATTAAGATTAAATCAATTATTTTTATTATTGGTATAACAATTGTAATAATAGGAATTTTTTCTTTATTTTTTCTTATTTTAATTTATTTTTTAAGTGATAAAGCTAAAAGACGAGAGAATTTAATTATAAAAAGACAATTTGATAATAAAAAAATGTTTAAAATTTATAATTATTTTGCATCAGTTTATCTAAAAGATATTAATATTAGTAATTTTAACTTTTTTTATAATAATAATAAAGAAACTAGAAAAGGTATTGAAAACACTATTACATTTATTTATAAAAACAACGAAATAACATTTTATATTGAAAAACCTGTGAAATTACCAAAGGTTGATTTTTTAATGAGTATTGATATTGAAAATACGATAGTATTATTTCTATTAATTTTATTTATTAAGTCTAGGTATAATTGTGTAAGTACAATGTATATTACAACAAATAAATATGACAGTTCATTTAATGATATAAAAGTTGAAAAAGTTAAATTAAATAGGAGGTCTTTTAAATCAGAGTCTATTGTTTTTAACAAAAACTATAGAATTAATGTTGATGCCAATGATATTAAGGGACCTTTATTTTTATCTCCTAAACTTATTGATAAAATATTATCATCAAATCATAAAGATTTTTTGGAAATAGGATTTAATGAAAAAGTTTATTATAAAAGAATGTCAGTTTTAAAAAATAATATAATTGAACAAATAGGAATACTAAATTATTCAACAATTAATAGTTATAAAAAGTTTAAAAAACAACTATTTATAAAGATAGTATCTGATTTCGATAGTATTAAAAAATCATTAGATCTAATTATTGCGACTATTTAATAATAGTTTATTATTTTTAATTTTTTAAATGTATTATTAAAGTATGGAAAAAAATGAATTTAATGATATATACAATAATTCAAAAATAACTAAAAATCTAAAAATATTATATGTATCAATTACATTTTCTATTTTAAGACTTTCATTATTTATTGTTCTGACTTATTTTTTGTTAAATAAATTAGTAAATACAACAACAGAAGTTTATGAAGATAATTCTGTTTATGAAGTTCCAATTAACACCACTATGAAATTTACTTTTATTTTTATGTTTATATTTGCTTTATTTATATATGTAATATTATCAATAAATTCAATAATAAATTATTTTTATAACACTTATGATTTTAAATCAAATATTTTTAGTTCAATAATTGCACTTAACATTGAAATACTAGTTATTTATTTAATTAACTTAAGATTTAATAAAATGATTATAAGTAAAGATAGATTAAAAATAATTGACATTACAATAATTTCATTACTGCTTGCATTATTTGAAATTTTTGATTTTGTTACTGGTTTAGTACCACCAATCCCATTCGGTATCACTTTACCATTTAAATATATGATCATTTTTTTTGGTTGCTATTTATTGAGTTTTTCAAAATCATTATTACTATGTTTATTATGTGCTTTTATAACATTAATTAATCCAGCAACTTATAAATTATCTGTTTTACAATTTTTATTTGACTATTGAATACCAACAGTATTAATGTCAATTAGTTGTTTTTTTAAACCTAAAAAATCAACTAATAATAAAATGTTAAGAGCAATTTCTTTTTTAAACTTTATTATAATACCTTTTATAATTATGTTTATATGTAGATCAATAAGTGGTGTTGTTTATTGATTAAATCCTAATGTTAATGGTGATGTATATTTTGAATTTAATTGAGATAATCGAGTTGCTTACTCTTTTATTTACAATGGTATAAATACATTATTTGATTTAATAATATTATTATCAACAGTTCCATTGGTATGTACTACACTTGACTTTATAAAGCAAAAATATTATCCTGATTAAGATAAAAATTAATTTTATTTTTAAATCTTTAAATAACAAATACATTTTTTTATTTATTGTATAATACTTGAGGAGGTAGAAAAATGGAAATTAATAAAGACATATTATTAAATGAATACTTTCAAGATGCATTGGAAGAAACAAAAAAAGTAGTATCAATGCCTTCTTATAGAAAAATTGCTGAAAAAGGTACACCAATTGATCAAGATATTAGAAATGTACTTGATCATTGTATAAATTTATGTAAAAGTTTTGGTATGAAAACATTTATAGCTGATGATTATAAATATGGTTATGCTGATTATGGTAATGGTGAAAAACTATTTGGTATTATTTGCCATCTAGATGTTGTTCCTCCTGGAAATATAACAGAATGAAACAATCCTCCTTTTGAACCAATTGAAAAAGATGGAAAATTATTTGGTCGTGGCTCATTTGATGACAAGGGACCAACAATGATGAATTTATTTGCATTTAAATATTTAATTGATAATGGTTTTGAACCAGACTATACAATTAGATTTATATTTGGAACTACTGAAGAAACTACTTGAGAATGTATGGAATCATATGTTGCTAATGAAAGAATTTGTGATTTAGGTTATGTTCCAGACGGACATTTTCCTGTTGTTTATGCAGAAAAATGAATTGATGATATAGACTTAATAGGTGAATATGATTGTGATTTTGAAGTCATGGGTGGAGAAGTTTATAACGCTGTAAATGACTTGGTTTATTATAAAGGTGATAAAATCAATGAAATTCAAAATTATTTAAATGATAATAATATTTCAAATTACCTTGAAAATGATAAATTATATGTTAAAGGAGTTGCAAGTCATGGTAGTTTACCTGAAAAGGGTGTTGCTGCTTCAAGTTGATTATTAAAAGCTATGGATTATATAGGAATAAAACACCCATTAGTTCAATTTGTTGCAAATTACTTTCATTTAGACCATAATATGGAAAAAGTATTTGGTAAAATAAATGATGAAACTGGAGATTTAACTGCTTGTAATGGAATTTTAAAAATTACAAATAAAGATTTTAGATTTACAATTAATTTTAGAGTTCCTTGTACATTTGATCCAAGAAAAGATATAAATGATAAGTTAATCAGTTTTATTAAAGATTTTGATATGGAACTTATAGTAAGTTCTATTGAAAATAGTGTATATTTTGCAAAAGATAGTGATGTTGTTAAGAAAATAATGTCAGTTTATCAAGAAGTTACTGGAGATTATAAATCAGAACCAATCGCAATTGGTGGGGGTACATTTGCAAAATCAATGCCAAACATGATCGCTTTTGGTGCTGAGTTTAATATTGAAGAATCTACAATGCACGCTTATAATGAATATGTAAAAATCGATGAATTGAAAAAAATGATTGAAATATATGCTAAATCTATTGCAAAATTAACAAAATTATAATTTTTATAAAAGCAGTATTAATTACTGCTTTTTTTTATATACTATTAACCTTCAAACTTTCAAATAATGTTTAATTTTTAATATCTTAAAAACAATTTAAGTCTCATTATTAATAATTATAATTACATTTATTTACATAAAATATTCATAATTTTATTTTATGTTAAAAATGTTATAATTTAAAATATATTAAAGTTGGGAGATTAATGTGTTACTTTTTAAAAATGGACTAAGAAAACTTCTTAGGGAATATGTTCAATTTAGCATATATATTATTTTAGTTTTGGTGTCAGTTGTATTTACATCAACTTTTGGTATTGTTTCAAGTAATTTAATAAAATCTAACGATACTATAACTAAAAACTTTAAGGGATTTGATTATTCTTATCGATTTAATTCTAGTGGTTATAAATCTAACGACACACAAACTTTTAGTCCATGATTTGCCTTTAATACTAAAATAAATGAAACTCAAAAAGGTGATGAAAAAGAGTATTTTCAATCACTTAATTTTGGTGATGAAAATGCGTTAAAAAAATATATCTTTTCTCCTTATTGTGATAATAAACTTAATGAAGATTGCTACTTATCATCTGTTTATTCTAAAGACAACAAAAAACAAATAAACTTTCATTTTGGAGATGTAGAAGGTACAACACCTCCAAAAAATAGTCATTATTATCCTAATGAAAGTCAATCTATTTTAAATTATAATGAAGAACAAAAAATTAATGTTGTTAAAAAAGGAGAATTTGGTGACCTTTTTAAATTTAATTTTGATTCAAATTATTTTTTAAATTCATTAATTGGTAATTTATACAAAAAGTTTGATTTTTTCAATGGAAGTATTGATGAATTTAGCTTATTAAAAAAGGATGCAGCAATAAATATATTTAATTATATGTTTTATTTAAATAACTCATTTATTACATATTCAATTAAATATGAAATTTTAGAAATATATAATGAAGATGATTCACTTGATAATAGAATTGCAAAAATCAATGAATTAGTAAATAATGGTTTTAATAAAGTTGGAAATAAAGATTTATACTATATAAATAATAATCTTCAAAAATTTTCAACTGATGAATATAATTTGTTTTCTAAATACTCATCAATTTTTATAAGAAATTATGAGTCTGAAAATATATTTAAAACATTAGAACATCAAGAAGGTTATTTAGTTGATAATAAGCATTTAACTTCAAGAAATTGATTTGATTCATTTAATAAGATGCTTTCAAATTTGACAAATTTTACATCAACTGTAACTAATGAAGTTGTAATGTGAGGGAATAATGGTGAAAAGTATCGTTATATATCAAGTTTTTATAATAAAAAAATAGATGGCAAGTATGTTACTGAATTTTATAATAATGATTTGAATACTGTTTATGAAAAATTAGATAGTAATGATGTATTTACTGAAAACTCTTTCTTAACTTCTATTGGTCATTTTAGAACTAATAATATGAGAATTGGAGAAAGTTATAATATATTTCCTGGTGAGTTTAAAGATTCTCAAAAATATAGGTTAGATGGAAGTATGTCGAATGCTTTAAATTTATATCCAACAATTTATGAAGAAGACTTAATGGTAGACCAAAATACTAATGCTATTTTTTATATCTCAACTAATTTATATGGTTTAAAATTTAGAACTAATAAAGATGATGTTAATTATGTAGACCCTTCTAAATATCAAGATGTTTCAAGAGTGTATTTAAAATATATTGGTCAAAATGAAGCTAATATGAATGATGATATAGATTTATATAAATTATATTTAGCAGATAATATATTAAATTTAGGAAAAATTGTTGATAAAATTAATAATCCAGATAAAGAATTACCAACAAGCTTATCGAGAGCAAATGTTCAAGGTTTTGATGAATTATCAACTTTAGGTTTAAGATCTACTTTATTTGATAAAATAGTAAAAGTCTTTTATTATATTGCAATTGCCTTCAGCATATTATTTATATTAGCTCTATGTTTTGTAATAAATAGATTGTTTAAAAGAATATTAGATTCTCAAAGATCTCAAATTGGTAATTTAAAATCATTAGGATATTCGAATTTTAAAATTATTTTAAATTATATTTCTTATATGTGTTTACCATTATTATTAATAATTCCAATTGGTTGGTCATTTAGTATTGGAATACAGAAAATTTTAACTGATATCTTTGCAAAATATTTCGATATACCAAATGATTTAACAGTTAATTGAATAATGTTATTATCTGAATTGTTATTTTTTGTACTATTAATTGGTATTATAGTATTTACAATTAGTTATATAAAAGTTAATAAATCGCCTTTAAAATTATTAGAACCACCCAATAATGCTAAACCACGATTATATATAACAAAAATATTTTCTAAGTTTAAGACATTTAAATTTACATCAAAATTAAGAAACATTATATTTGCATCTTCAATTAGAGATTTAGTTTCCTTTTTCTTTGTTGTATTTGTTTCAACAATTGTATTATTAATATCTTCAATTACACCAAATATTCTTAGTGAAATGTCAAATGAGTTTTATAAAAATATGACATATAATAATGAATACTCATATTCAAGTGTAACTGCAAATAATCCTTTATCAAAATATACTTATTATGATAATAGTTATAATATAAGTGATGTAAATAATGATTCATCAATTTTTAATGTAAAAATTAAAGATGAAAAAACTAATACATACCACTCATTGTTAGATAAATCTGAATTAAGCTATTGAAGAGCTAATCCTAAATTGTTTGCTCAAGTAATGCAAGACTCATTCCTATATAATTTAGCTACTTTTAAAGGTATACTTTTATCACCAAGCGTATTAGATTATATTATTGAATTATCTCAGGAAGTTAACCCTGCTATTAATAATGTTGTAAAACAATTTACAAATACTTTTGCTTGTAAATTATTACCACAATTATTTAATCAACAACAAATAAATGATGCAAAAGATTATAATGATTGTATTAAATTGATATCTGGTAATATTATTCCTTCTTCAATTAAAGAAAATTGAGATAAAGATGAAAATAGTTACAAAAACTTTAGTTTTAACTTCTCTAAGGTTCCTTATAACGTTAATACTGATAGCTTATACACAAGAATTGATGGACAATTAAATGAATCTAATAAAGCTGATGTTGTAGGATACGGGCTTGATTTTAATAATGAGATTAAAATAAATATTAAAAATAAAAGTTTAATTAAATATAATGAAAACAATTCAAATAAAACAATTCCAATTCTTGTTAATAAAAAAATGGCATTAAAGGGGTATAGTGTTGGTAAAAAATTAAACATTAAGATGGAAAAAAATTATTTAACATATCTTGATAAATCAAAAGAAATTGTACCATTAGATAAAACATGATGGTCCTTAGAAAACTCTAAAGAAGATATTTGGAACATAAATGTAAATAAATTAAGTTATTGAAAAAATAGCTCTTCTGCATCTAATTTTTACTATACAGAAAATGGAGAAATCAAAGAATATTTCAACCCTAAAGATATTCTTTTAAAACTACCAAAAAACTTAATAAATAATGATTTGATTAAACAAGTGAATGAAGAGTATTATAAATATTCGAATAATAAAATAAAAGAAGATAGTCAGTATTATTATGTTCATCCATATGATATTTATGTTTATGAAAATGATGGAAGTACAAAGCCTTTGATTGATCAAATAATGCAAGCAGGGATTACAAATAGTTGATTAAATATAGCTTTAAAAAACTCTTTATTTTCTGATGAGGTTTTCTATGATAATGTTGAAAATTTAGAAGTTGTTGGAGTAGAAGATTTATATGACGGATATAAGTTTTATTTAGACCAATATTATGCAAATATATTAAAAGGTTATGAGAGTTTTGATTCAGTTTTAAATATTAATGATAATGTTAATCTAAATAGTTGATCAGATTCTAAAATTACTTCAAATGATTATAATTCAGATCAACTTGAAAAGATTATGTTAACTCCTAAATCTGGTAATAATACTATGGATGGATTTATGGATTATATGAAACAATCAATAAATCATAGTGATTCTGTTTTAACTAAAAAAAATGCAGTAAAAAATTTACTTTCTTCAGTTGTCTCTATTTCAATAATATTTATATCAATATCAATGATTGCAGCTATTATTGTTATTTTCTTAATTACAGATATATTTATTGGTAGATATAAAATATTTATGGTGAATATGAGGATATTTGGTTATTCAATGAAAGAAATTAATTCAATTATGATGTGAATTTTCTTACCAATTACTATAATTTCATCAATTTTAGCAATGAGTTCTGTAATTCTATTAATCTATGCAATTGTTCCAAATATTTTATTAAGTGTTAATTTAGCGGTACCGATGATGTTTAATTATTGAATATTACCATTTATATTCATATTATCTTTAGCAATATTCTTATCTTCTTATTCATTAATTATAATTGGTGTTAAAAAAACAAGGATGGCAAGTTTAATTGGAAAAGATTAATAAATTTTGTTTAAAATCTTATAAAACTTAAAAAATAAACTAAACCTTAATAAGTTTAGTTTTTTATTATTTAATAAACTTTAAAATGTTAACACTTTTAAATAATATATAATAGTAATGAGGTGGAATAAAATGAAAAAATTATTAAATGGATTATTAATAATCTTATTAACTGGTAGTCCTATGATAACTGTTATTTCTTGTAAAACAAAAAATAACAATGATAATGGGGACGTTAATAACAATTTAACTCCTTTGCAAAATGAGATGATTGAAGGGGCTTCATTTATTAGTAAGTTAATTGTAGCTGGTAGACATGAAAATTTGAATTATAACATTAATGAAATTTTGTCTTTATTTTTAACTCCAGAGCCTGAGTCTCTTAAATTACCTGTAACTTATAACTATGAAGGACAAAATGTCAATTTAACTGAGGATTTAAACAAATATAAAAATTATTTAGCACCAAACATTGACAAAATTAACAATGGTACAAATGCAACAATGGCAGCTAGTTATATTATGGGTATGTATGATAATGACTTTTATTCAAAAATCATTAACGGTGATGTATCTGATGAAAAACCAGCTTATTATTTTAATGATACTTTTTCAGAAGATGGTAATCAAGGTTTTAACAAAAAATCAAATAATGCTATGGGCTTTGCTGCTGGTTTAGGTAAAAATATAGATTTATCTGAAGAAGAGAATAGAAGAAACCTAGCATGAGGAATTCAAGATACTGGAGCACTAAGTAATTATTTATTATCTAAAGGTTTTGATGGAGCTAATCCTGGGGATACAAATGGAAAGTCTAATGAAGTATCAAAACCTAGTGATAGTACTGGTGGATCTAATGGTAGTGGTTATTTATATTACAATTCATTATTGTTAAATGGTTCAGCTAAAAAATCTGCAATTTATCCAAATAAAAAAGTTTCTGATAAAATTGCAGACCTAGACTTTGGTTCTTATAATGATTTACAAGAAAAAAATGAAAATATACGAAATTCATTTAGTTCAGCATTAAATGCAAGTAAACCTAATGAAATGAAATTATTTAATTCAACTGGAAATATTTTAGTTAAAGAAGCAGGGGATAATAAAGCAAAAGGTTACATATCATTATTTGCTTCAATGTTTGATAATTTCTCAGAAACTTTTAATGGCGCGTCTATGTTAACAGAATTTTCTAATATATTAACTCCTTATATATATTCTAAGGAAAGTGGACTTGATGTAAATCAAATTGCTCAAGCTGTAGGGTTTTCATTTATTACAAATTTATGACAAGGTTTAAAAAACATAAGTTCTGATTCATTAAATAAAAATGTAATTACTGATGAAATATTAAAATCTATTAATTCTTTAGATCCTGCATTAGAACCTTTAACAGATCTTTTTGGTTTTATTATTCCAAATGTTAAGGATTTAGGAATAGATAAATTATTTAGTAAACAAGACCAAGATGTAAAATTGCCAGGAACAAATGCTAAAAATATATATCAAATAATTGATAAAATTTATGCTAATTTCGAAAAGCTAAGTGAAAATGATAAAGAAAGTTTTATTAATAGCATGTTTGTTGATGATAAATCACCATTCAAATCAGCTTACTCAAAACTTATCGAATATATGAGTGATGATGTTTGAAACGAATCTGTAAAAAGTAATAATATAGGTGGTATGAATTTATTAAAATTAGGATCAGAAGTTTATAGAATGGCAGCTGACAAAGATTATCAAGATTTAATAAAACAAATACAAGTAGATTATAAAGACTATACAAAAATATCAGAATTATCATCTAGTTCAAAAACCGAGTTAATGAGTCAATTAGGTTATAAAAATTCTGCTTATGAAGAAAATTCTCCTCTTTATAAATTATATAATGGAGTTACAAATGATTCTGTTTTAGGAGAAAAAGAATTTAGGATTATGGTTGAAGGATTTAGAGATTATTTATCAAGAGATATGGAAGTAGTTCATGGTGGAGTTATTCAATATTTAACAGATAAAAAATATTGAAGTATTGATGATATTTCAATGGATACAAATAATAACACTCAAACTAAAGGAAAAATGTCATTTACAATTAATTATAAAGGTAATGGAGATGTTACTTCAAATGCAAGTATGCAAAAAACAAAATTAAATGTACCTAATAAATTTAACCCTTATCAAACAATATTGAATTATCAAGATGATGAAATTAGTAAACTTAAAGGACAAAATTTATTAGATGAAGAAAAAATTAAGTTATCTGGTAAAGTTTTAGGTATAGATGAATTAAAAATGAATGATGAACAAATCATTAATTATGATGGATATGGTAATTTTAAAGATTATAAAACTGTTAATAATAAATATAAAATTACCTGAGAAAATATTTCTGAAAATTCAGAAAGTCCATATTGAATAATAACTGGAATTAATTGTTATAATGAAAATGGAGATGAATTTTACAATATATATTAAACTAAATAAAAACCAATTAGTAATTAGGCTAATTGGTTTTTTATTTTCAAATATGATTTGAATAATATATTAATTTTTAAAAATATTATTAATTACTATGATACTTAATTATTATTATCGATTTTAACTTTTTTCATTTTATTACTTATTTTTTCATAAATAAATGAATATATAAAATTATAAAGTTTATTTGTATTCTTTATCAATAAATTAATTGGAAATATTATTATTATAGAAAAAATAAAAGTTGATAAAGTTGTTATAAAAAAGTAAATTATTAGTAATAAATTTCTGTCATAGGTATTAATATAATTGTCTAAATAGATTAAAATTACTTCAAATAATGAGTAATGAAATAAATAAAATGACAAAGATAAGCTACCTAAAAAGTTAATAAACTTATTATTTTTTATTTTAAAATTATTAAATATTGTAAAAATAGAAATTGCTAGAATTAAAACATGAGGACCAATTGGTGAGTCATCTACATACTTGATTGTTGCAAATATTATAATTTCAATAATTAACATTGAGATTATATAAATATATGAAAATCATAATTTTATAAAAATTTTTATATCTTTTTCATATCTATTCAACCAGTTTCCAATCAAATAACCACAACTTAAGTAAACAAAATTACCTAATGAAGGTGGAAAACTATATTTGATTTCTGAAGTTAGATAAAATACAGATAAAAGAATTACAATAAAAAATAATAATTGATACTTTGAAAATGTTTTTGAAATAATATTATAAAATGGTCCAACAAAGTATATTGGTATCATTGATCATAAATATCATCATCTTGAACCACCTGTTAATAAGTTTGTGAAAACAAAGTTTTCATTTTCAATATTAATTAATGTTTCTAATAACAAAAACAAAAGATAATAATAAAAACAAGTAATTAAATAATAAACACCTCTATTTTTTTTATTATTAAAAGACATATACCCAGTTATTATTATAAAGATTGGAATAGGAACTTCAGCAAATGGTGAAAATACAACATATAATCAACTAGGTCATAATTCTTCTATTCCACCAACATGAAAAAAAATTACTCCCAATGCACATAAAAATCTTAATAATTCAATTTTTGATTGCCTCATTTTTACCTCTTTATTAAATTATAAAGTAGATTTATAATTTTATGATATATGTTTATGTATATAATAACCACTTTTTTAGTTAACATAGTTTCGATAGTTCTACATTAATAGTGCTTGTAATTATTTTTTATAACAATTAAATTTTGATAACTTTCTAAATATTTTAAAGTTTGCAAATTTATTCGATACATGATTAATTGGTTTGTAAATTATTGCTGCAAATACAAAAGTAGAAATATAAGTTATTGTTGAAAATATTAAATAGGATAAGTTTTGATCAATGCCTTTTAATATAGATGGAGTAAGGTACTTTTCTTCTAAAATTTGAGGTAAATAATGATATAAATAAACAAATAATGAACAACCTCCAATATAATTTATAAATTTATTATTATAAGGTTTTATTGAAACTATTAGTGTAAAAAAAACAATTGCAAATAAAGCATATCATATACTCAACTGACTAGATAAAAATTTAAAATCATAATAATAAGACAAAATAGACGAAATAATCCAATGGATTATTAAAAAAGATATACAAAAAATGTAATGATAAATTTTATTTAATTTTACTTCGAGTCTAATCAAACCACCAATCATATACATTAAAATCATTGCTAAAATATTAGATATTCCAAATAATTTTCCGTAAATGTAATTATTTGTGAATTCTAATAAAATATATAAAGTGACTATTATAAATAATATATAATATTTGTTAAAACTATGCAAAATTTTATTAATAATTGGTGCCATTAATTGAATTAATAATATTGCTCATAAATATCATCAATCCCTGCCTCCAAGAAGCAAACCTAAAAAAGGTATATTATTTTTAGTGAAATTAAATACAATTGATGCAATAATAATATTTAATAATCAACAAATAAATACAACAAATAAGAACCTTATATTTATTAATTTATTTGAATTAACCTTATAAAAACCAGTAATTAAAATAAAAACTAAAGTTGGTATAAAAATTCAAGGTAATATGATTAATTTAATTAACAAAAAAATTTTTCAATAAAAAACAACATATTGATGAAAAAATACTATTAATAAAGCCATAAAAAATCTAAGAAGTTCTATATTTGAATTTTTCATAATTTAATTCTATATAATTTTATATTATATTTATCCTTTCATATAATAGATAATTTTAATTATTAAGTAATTATTTAAATAATTTTAACATTTTTAATTTAAAATACGCTCTTCAAATATGTAATAATTTTTTTATTTTATAAAAATTTATAATTATTATATAAAATATTAATATAAGCATTGTGTAACCTAAGTAGACCAATTATTTTATAAATGTTGGTTTTTTTGATCAAATATATTATATTTCAAAAATTGTAGTTTATTAAAGTTATAAACAAATTTTCTAAAAGTATCATAAAAATTTTGTATATTTTTAAATTTACACCCATAAGTTTTAAAAAACTTTTCTTTTACTCATCTATTTAAACTTTCGGTTGAGGCGTTATGTTTAAAACCTCTTTTAGACATAGAATGCACTATATTATTATTCTTCTTATTTACATATTCAAATATTTTTTCACATGAGAAAGCTAAACCTCTGTCAGATTGTATTACTTTGTTTGAATTAGTGTTTACTGAATATTCATTTATCCTTTTAAAAACCTTTAACGAGCTGTTTGAATTTTCGTTTTTATCAAAGTTATATGCAACAATAGTTTTTAAATCCCAGTCATAAGATATCATGCAATTTAATTTTGTTTTATAAGAAGAATTATTTAATTCTATTTTTAGATTAGTACCATCAACTCCAACTACATTAGGAGTATTGTAATTCATTTCAATCAAATCATCTCTAACATAAGAGTTATGTTTTTTAGATTCATTGAAATAACTTGATTTTTTGCAATTGTCCCTACTAAATGAGTTTTTAAATACCTCAGGTTTTTCTCTTTTGATTAGGTTAATCATTTTTTCAGAGACTCTTTTATTCTTATTAACAAAAATTCATTTCCTTATTAAAAGAGAACCTGTTTGTAAATCATTATTTGCTTCTTTAAAATCTTTTACTAAGTCTACTGCATTTTCAAATCTTTCATTTTCAAAGCTATTAATAGTTGGAATCTTTAGCTTGTATTTGTATAACAAAATAGGGTTTTCTAATTTTAATTTCATTTTGAATTTCGAATAAGTATTTTTATGAACTTTAAAATAATTTATTAACCTATTGGTTCCCATGCCATAATTAGCAACTAAATAATATATTTGAGAGCATGCATAATATTTATAAGCTTTTGTTGCCATTATCATTATCTTTTCCTTCTTGCTCATTTTCAATAAATTCATTAATATTGTTGCCGTGCAAGAAGGAATGGACTTTTCCAATATTTCTTTACTCGCTATTGCCAACATTTTTTCTTCTATCTCAAACTTTAAGTTTTTTTCTAATTTTTTTATTCGGTCCTTAAGTAATTTATTTTCTTTATTTTTTTCTTTAAGTTCCTTAGAAATAAAATCTTTTTTTAACTTTTGACTCATCAATTTAACCTCTTTGCAATCCTTATATATACTATAAGAATAACAAGATTTTGAGGACTTATATCAGATTCTTATTAATTGTGATCCTGCTTTAATATTTAAATCATTAGCTATTTTGTCTATATTTTCACCGTTTTTGTACCTTTTTACGGCTTCAGTTTTTATATTAATATCATAAATTTTTGGCATTATTTCCTTTCTATCAAAAAAACCAGTAATTTTATACTGGTCTACTTAGCTTCCTTTTTGCTATATTAGTTTAGTTATATTAATTTAAGATTATTATTAATAACTAATATAATTAAAGTTAAAAATGTTTATAAATAAATATTTTATTTGAGAAAGGGTAAAAAATGAAAAAAATATTGACTCTTTGACATCTATTTTGTTAATTTCAACTCCTACTGGAGTTTTAGCGTGTGGCAATATTGATGAAATTAAAACATCTAATGAAGAGTATGAAAATTCACCAAAAGAATTAACATACTTAGATAATCAATCAGACACTACATTATTAAATGACATAAAAAACAGTGATAATAAAGTGAATGATTTTAGATTGATGGATGGTAAAAATAAAGAGACTATCCAGATTGATAGTAGCAAAAATTTATTATTAAAAGATTACATTGAAACAAGAAAATATATAAATTCTCAATGAGATAGTAAAGAAATTGGTGATGATTTTTTTATAGAAGGAGAACTCTTTTATAATATTAATTATATAAAAGCATATTTTAAAGAAACATTAAATTTACCGAACGGCTATAGTTATGAGAACATGGATTTCGAAGGAATAATAACAGTTTCTTTATATGGTAAAAAAGGGGAAAACAATTTCACTTTAAATGTTTATTATATAAATTTTAGCTCTGTTAATAATTTTAAAGTTCATAATATTTTTTATAAAAATATTTCATTAGTTTAGGAGGAAAATATGAAAAAAATATTATCAATAGTAACTTCATTTGCTTTATTATCTGGATCTACTTCATTAGTTAATAATGTTGTGTCTTGCGGTGATAAAAATAAAGTTGAGAGTTTTACATATTATAAAAATAAGGGTGATAAAGATTTGGTAAATTTATTTACTAGCAAACAATCTGGAACTGGTGATGACAACAAACCTTTACAAATAGAAAATAATTTATTATCAAAATCATATGAAAATTCACAAGCTAAAGATTATACTCAAAATGATTATAATATTCATTTATCAGGTTATGATGGAACCAATTTATTTGTTGCTGGTTATTATAAAGAAAATGCTTCATTTTGCATTGATCTTGAGGAAATAATTGTTGAATTAAAAGATTTAAAAAAAATCAATGATCCAATCAATTATTATCGAGAGTATCATACATTATCACTATTTGGAAATAAGGGCGAAAACAATTTTAACCTTTTTATATATAAAGTGAAAATGAGTGGTTCAAAAGATTCAAAAGACATTTCATATGATTTTGATAAATTATACGAAAGAAATATAAAATTAAGTTAATTTATAAAATATAATTTAATGTTAAAACATCAAATACTAATTAAGTAAACATATTCTGTCAAGTATAGAATATGTTTTTTTATTTAACATTAAACATCTTTTCAATTTTTACATATATGATTTCACTCATTTACAATCTTAGTGCCTTTGTCAATAATGTCCTTATTTTTATTTTTATCTAATTTAAATAATTCACTATATATTATATCAACTACTACTAATTCATTTACTTTAGAACTAATTGCAGATATTCTATATTTTTGTTCATGTGTGCTAAATAAAATAAAATTGCTAGAGTATAATTTATAAATACAATTATAATTTGATGTAATTAATGAAAATTTTAAGTTATTTTTTATACAATATTCTACAATAAATATAATTTCATTTGTATTGCAACTTTTAGAAATTAAAATAATATGGTCATTAATTTCAATGTTGGCAATAATTAACAATATTTCATGAAAATCATTTGATGACATAATATGATATCCAATTTTTAATAAATTTATTTTTAATTCTTTAGCAGCTAAGCTACTTGAACCTGCTCCATAAATTAAAATTTTATTTGAGTTTTTTATATCTGATATCAAGCTTTCAACTTGATCAATGTCAATATCCTTTGTACTTAGATTTATAGAATATGTATTATATACTTTAATATTATTTATTGTTGAACTAATATTTTTTTCTGTGCTAAGTTTATAGTTATTTTTATTTACTACATAATTTTCATTTATTTTAAGTTGCATCACTCTAAAATTATCAAATTTTAGCTTTTTAGAAAGTCTAGTTAATGTTGCAGTTGAAACATTAGCTTTTTGAGCAACAACCTCAATTTTATTATTTATAAAGTATTCAACATTTCTCTCAATTCAATTTATTAAGAATTTTTCAGTTTTAGTAAAACATTTATTTTTTGTAATTAAATTTATTGTATGCATTTTACAATCCCCAAAGAATATTATAATGTCTTTTGATAAAAATTTTCATATTAACTAAAATTATTGATAATTTTTTCTAAATATCTAATAATACTTTTGGGAGGTAAGTTTTGAATATTGGAATTTTAAAAAATAAATTAATTATATCTTGTCAATCAGTAGAAGGAGAACCTTTGAATGATGCATATATAGTATCTAAGTTAGCATATGCATGTGTATTAGGTGGTGCTGAAATACTTAGAATGAGTCAAATAGAACATATAATTGAAGCTAAAAAATTTATAAATGTTCCAATAATTGGTCTTGTTAAAAAAAAGTATTCAGATTCAGAAGTTTATATTACACCAACTTTTCAGGAAGTTAAAGATTTAATAGAGGTAGCAAAAGTAGATATAGTTGCTATTGATGCTACATTTAGAAAAAGACCTAATAATACAAATTTAGATGACTTATTTAAATTAATTAAAAAAAATTGACCAAATCAATTATTTATGGCTGATTGTTCAACATCTGAAGAAGTGATTTACGCTTCAAAATTAGGTTTTGATATAGTTTCTTTAACTTTATGTGGAAATACTATGGATACTATTCATCTTAAAGATAAAAAGAATGAACTAAATTATATAAAAAATATATTAACCAAAATTGATAAACCTTTTATAGCTGAAGGTGGAATATGAACTCCAACCAAAGTAAGAGAATTATTAAATGGTGGAGTTTATGCTGTTGTGGTTGGGAGTGCAATAACTAGACCACATCTTATTACAAAATGATGATTAGAAAAAATTAAGGAGAGTTAAAAAATGAATAAAAGTTTAAAAGGAGTTATAGCTGCACTTTTAATACCATTTGATAAAAATGGAAAACTAAATATTGAAGCTTTGAAAAAGTTTATAAATTATAATATTGAAGTATCAGGAGTTGATGGATTGTATGTTAATGGCTCAACAGGTGAAGCATTTTTATTATCAAATGAAGAAAGAAAGTTAATATTAAAAATAGTTTCAGAAGAATGCAAAGGTAGAGTATTTTTAATTGCTCAAGTTGGAGGTTTAAATGTTTATGAAGCAATGGAACAAGCTAAACTTGCAGAAGAACTAGGTTATGATGCAATTAGCGCAGTAACACCATTCTACTATAAGTTTACATTTGAACAAATATTAGATTATTATACTGTAATAAAAAATTCATGCAACCTACCTTTAATAGCTTATTATATTCCTATACTATCAGGTGTAAACTTTGATATGGAATCATTTGATAAACTATTTAAAATAAAAGATTTAATAGGTGTAAAATTTACAGCAACCGATTTATATACTTTAGAAAGAATAAAAGCCAACCACCCTGATAAATTAGTCTATTATGGTTTTGATGAACAAGAATTAGCTGCCTCAATATATAATATTGATGGTTATATCGGATCAACTTTTAATGTAAATGCAAATAAAGCTAAAAAATTACATAAAGCAGTAAAAGAAGGTAAAAACTTAGAAGCTTTGAATTTGCAAAAAGAAATTAATGATTTTATTGATATTGTTTTAAAAAATGGATTATATGCAATATTAAAAGAAATAATCAGACAACATTATAATTTAGAAGAAGTTTATTGTAGACTACCTATGACTCAATCGATAATTAAATATAAAGACAAAGCAAAAGAAATTAAAGATAAGTTTTTAAAATAAATGTTCAATGATACAAAAATAAACTTTCATATAGCAAACTATATTGTATTAGCATTATATTTAGCTATAATGATGGGAATAGGTGTCTATTTTAAAATCAAATCAAAAATACAAAAAACTGAACATAACTCAAAAGAGTTTTTTAGGTCAGGTGGAAAAATACCAGGTTGAATAGCTGGATTTTCAATATACTCAACAACAATATCTGCAATAACTTATATGTCAACTCCAGCTAAAGCATTTTCAGGAGATTGATTATGAGCATTTGGAAATTTAACTATTTTCATAGTTACACCATTACTTATAAAATTTATAATCCCATTTTTTAAAAGACTAGATGCAACAACAGGTTATGGTTTTTTAGAAAAAAGATTTAGTTATTTCTTAAGATTATTTTCAAGTGTGATGTTTATTTTATTTCATACTTTAAAAATAGGAGTAATAATTTATTTACCAACAATTGCATTAACTTCAGTTACAGATATAAATCCTTATGCAATTGCTGCAGTTATTGGTATTCTTTGTATGATATATACAATATTAGGTGGAATGAATGGAGTTATATGAACAGAGTTCATTCAAGCAATTGTATTATTAGGGGGAATAGCATTAGCTATAATATTCGCACTTGCCAAGATGCCTGATATAGGTGGAATTAATGGTTCAATTCAAGATAATGACAAAATATTATCTTTAAAAAGTGCTTTACCAAATGGTTGGGCAAATGATTGAATTTTAATACTATTTTTTGGACAAATTATTAATACTTTTTATCAATATGTTGGTTCACAAGACGTGATACAGAGATATCAATCAAATCAAAGTTTTAAACAAACTAAAAAAGGGTTGTGAACAAATGCAATATTGTCTTTAATAACAATTTTCTTGTTTTATGGAATGGGTTCTTTATTATTTGCATATTACAATCAAAAGACAGGTTTATCTAATTCAAGTGATATTGTAAATGACTTAGGTATTACATCAGAACAAATTTTACCATATTTCATAGTTACTGTTTTGCCAATTGGTATTAGTGGATTAATTATTGCTGGAATTTATGCTGCTAGTATGGGTACTATATCTTCTTCTTTACATTGTTCTGCGACTTGTATTGTTGAAGACATCATTAAGAAATGAAAACCAGATTTAGAAGAAAAGAAAAAGCTACTTTATGCTAAGATAATCATTGTTATAGCAGGAATAATTGGTACAACAGCTGCTTTAACATTAATAGCAACTAAAGCTCAAAATATGCTAGATTTGACAACTAATTTCATATCCTTATTTGGAGTATCAGTATCAGTCATATATATATTAGGAATATTTACAAAGCGTACTTCTAATATTGGCGCTATCTTGGCAGGTTTATTTGGATTTATAGTTTTATTTATATTCTTTATTTTATCAATTGTACATAATAATAACCCTGATTCAGTTCCACAAATATCTCAATTTTATGGAACCTTACTTGCATTTTTTGGATCATTAATAACTGGATATTTATCAAGTTTTATTTTCAAAAATAAAAAGATTGATAAATTAGATGGATTGACTATTCATACTTTTTCTAAAGAAGAGTTTGAAGAAGTTGTAAAAAAAGGTGAAGAAGAATGAAATTTGATTAAGCAAAATGAAAAAGAGTTTAAAAAAACAATGATAAATAAGTTATATAAAAATAATAAAAAGAATAAAAATAAGGAGGAATAATATGATTCACGATAAAATCAAAAACCTTGAAATATATAAAGGTATACATAAAAATATTGATACAGTCATTGATTTTATAATTAAGAATGATTTAAAAACTTTAAATAAAGGAATAAATATTATAAATGATAACTTTTACTACAATAGAATGATAATTGACACTATAGAAATTAATAAAGGTATTTTTGAATCACATTTCAAGTATTTAGATTTGCATATAGTTATTGAAGGTGATGAAAAAATAGGTTATAAATTTATAAATCATAAAATTGCAGAAGCTCACTATAATGATAATGATGATTGTTCATTGTATAATTTTCAAATAACTAAAGTAATTGATCAAGACAATACTACCTTTGGTTTATTTTTTCCAAATGATGCCCATGCTCCAAAATTAAAAAATACTTCAAAAAATTTAGATAAAGTAGTTTTTAAAATTAAGTATGATTAAAAAATATTTAGCTATTGACATAGGTGGTACAAATATTAAATATGGATTATTTGATATTAATTTAAAGCCATTATCAGTAAATAAAGTTGTAACTAATACAAATATTAGGGAGCTATCCATACAATTAACAGATATTATAGAAGAATACTTAAACATAATTGATGGTTTATCAATTTCAACAGCAGGTATTGTAAGCAATGATAATAAAATTATTTTTTCAAATAATAACTTTACTAATTATAAAGATTTCAATTATAATTATTTTTTAAAAGATATCCTTAAAAAAAATAAGAAAAATATTGAATATGTTGTTTTAAATGATGCAAATGCTGCCACTTTCGCAGAAACTGATAATATATTATCTAATTTTATATGTATTACTTTAGGTACTGGAGTCGGAGTCGGAGTAGTTATAAACAAAAACTTATACACTGGAATTAAAGGTTTTGTTGGTGAAGTTGGTTATATTAGTTTAGAAGGTGAATGTATAGATAAGAAATTATCTTTTAGTAACTTGGTTGAAAAATTAAATAAAATTTATGATAATACAAAAAAAATTAATTCAAAAGATATTTATTACATATATTGTAATAATCTTGAATGCAAAAACATAATTGATAGTTATATTAATAACTTATGCGAAGTATTAAAATGATTTTATTTAATGTATGAACCTGAAAAAATATTTTTAGGTGGTGGTTTTAGTCATTGTGATATAAAAGTTTTAGATTTATTAATTGTAAGTTTCAATAAATGATTAAAAAATTACTTAAACCAAACTGTAGATATTGAGTACTCAAAACAAAAAAACAATTCTGGTATGATTGGTTCCTTAAAGTATTTGTTGCAGAAAAATAATTTATTATAATAGCTATTTTATATTATTGAGTTTAAAAAACAGAAAAAAATCTATTTATAATATTAAATATGGAAATTATTGTATAATTATCTTGAAAGGGGGAATAATGATTCTAGATAATAAAAATAATTTTAATGAAAAAATTACTGATAATCCATTATTAGTTTTAAAAAATATAAATAAAAGTTTTGGAAGTATTCATGCATTAAAAGGAGTCAACCTTAGAGCTTTTAAAGGTAAGGCAATGGGTATTTTGGGTGAAAATGGTGCAGGGAAATCAACTTTAATGAATATTCTTAGTGGCGTAGTTCAAAAAACATCAGGAGAGTTATATTGAAATGGTTCATTAAGAAATAATTTAAAAAGTGTGAAAGATGCAGAACAAATGGGTGTGTCAATAATACATCAAGAAATTAATTGTTTCAATGATATGAGTGTAATTGATAATCTTTTCGCAGGTCATGAAAAATCAAAATTTGGATTGATTGACTATAAATCACAAAAAAAACTTGCTAAGTCTGTTTTTTCTTCTCTTAACTTAAATATTGATTTAAACGAAGTAATGAATAAATTAACAATTGCAGAACAACAGATGGTTGAAATTGCAAAATCCATACTAAGAAGAAGTAAATTAATTATTTTTGATGAACCAACATCTTCTTTGAGCAAAACTGAGGTTGAAGCCCTTTTTAAAACAATAAAGGATTTAAAAAATGATGGTGTTGCTATTTGTTATATTTCTCATAAATTAGAAGAGATCCCTATAGTTTGCGATTTTATAACCATAATAAGAGATGGAAATTATATAGGTGAATTTATAATAGGGGAATTAAACGAAGATCAATTAATTAGTAAAATGGTAGGTAGGGAAATTATAGAAAAATATCCTAGTAAAAGCAATAAAAACTTCGAAAGAATTATTTTTAAAGTTGAAAATCTATCAAATAATTTTGTAAAAAATATTAACTTCGAATTATATGAAGGGGAAATATTGGGATTTTCAGGGTTGATTGGTTCACAACGTACGGAACTATTCAAATCAATAATAGGTTTAATACCTAAAAACTCTGGAAAAGTTTTTCTAAAAAATAAAGAAATAATATTAAGAAGTGTAAGTAGTTCTATAAAAAAAGGAATTTATTATGTAACAGAAGATAGAAAAAATGATGGTCTTTTATTATATGATTCAATTAGAAAAAATATCTCATTATCAATGCTATTAAAAATTTCAACTTTTGGATTCATAAGTAATAAAAAAGAGAAAGTTCTAGCAAAAAGTTTTATTAATAAAATGTCTATAAAAACTACTAGCTCTGAAAACATTGTTGGAAGTATGAGCGGTGGAAATCAACAAAAAGTTTTATTAGCAAGAGCTTTTGCAGCAAAACCTAAAATAATGATTTTTGATGAACCTTCAAGAGGTGTAGATGTAGGAAGTCGACGCGAGATTTATGATTTAATATACAAGGCAAAAGACAGTGGAATTGGTGTAATTATTATTTCAAGTGATTTACCTGAAATTATAGGTTTATGTAATAGAGTCATTGTAATGAAAAAAGGCAGAATAACTTCTAATTTAACCCAAAAAAGCGTAAATCCAGAAGAAATTATGAAGTTTTCAATATAGAAAGAATAATATTATGAAAGAATTAATAAAGAAAGATAGTTATAGTTATTTATTAAATTATATAAATGTTCGTTCTGATTTAGAAACTACTTACATACAAAAGTATTATAGTAATAAAATAGAAAATAAATTAGATTATATTTATCAACTGTCTTCATATAGAGATATGTGTATTGCAAATATTGATAATAAAATTAATTTTTTAATGGAATTAGAAAAGAAGTATTTAGAAGAAGCAAAATATAAATTTGATAATTTAGAAATTACAGAGACAGAATATAATAAATTAGCATCTTCAATTAAAAGTGGTAATTATAAAAAACAGTCAAAAAAAATACTTTTATTAAAAAATAAAAAAAATAAAAAATTATTAAAATGAGAAAAACTTATTAATAAAAATAAAGATAAAAATAAAATTAAAATTAAACGAATTAATGAAAAACAAGATAAAGTAATAATTAAACTTAATTATAGAGTAAATAAATTGTTGAAAATATTAGAATCTAATAATAAGGAACTTATAGAACTAGATAAAAAAAGTTTAGAAAAAAAAATAAGAATGATTAAATATTCAAAATGTTCTAAAAAAATAATTAAGCTAGAAAATAAATTAAAAAACAATAAAATAGGGCCACTGGATTATGAGAATAAAAAAAATAAATTTAACGAAGATAAAGATATTGAAATAGAAAAGATAAATATGTCCAATGAGACATTACATGTAAAAAAATATATTATGAAAGTTAATAATAATTTTATTTTAAGTTTCTCAAATAGAAAAAAAATTTTAAATAAATCGATTAACTCTATTAGCTCAGTTAAATTAGTGTTTATAATAATGTTTTTTGCAATAATTGTCGGTATTATTGAACCTGGTTTTTTTAGTGAAAATAACTGAAAAAATATTTTGTATCTAAATGCAGATATTGGGTGCATGGCTATTGGTGTAACTGTTATAATTTTGACTGGTGGAATTGACCTATCAATTGGTTCAACATTAGCATTTGCTACAGCCCTAGCTGCTAAATTAATACTAAGTGGTGCAAATGTTTGGTTATCTTTATTAGTAGTAATACTATTTTGTGGATTATCTGGTTTTATTTCAGGAATATTTGTAAGTATTCTTAAGTTTCCTTCATTTATAATTACACTTATTCTTATGATGGTTTGAAGGGGTTCAGCACAATATATTTTAGAAAATACTTCAAGATCTTTTGATAATATTAGTTTAACTAATTTAATACAAACAAAATTTCTAGGATTAAGTATTGTAGTTTGAATAATGTTCTTATTAGCTTTAGTATCATTTATTATTTTAAGATGCACAGTTTATGGAAGACATGTTTACGCAGTTGGTGGAAATTATAAAAGCGCACAATTGTCAGGTATTAAAGCAAAAACAATATTAACTTCAGTTTATGTTTTTGGTGGTTTGTGTGTTGGGATAGGTTCTGTAATATATGCAGCTAGAATTCAAACAGCTAGTCCATCTGCTGGTAATGCTTGAGAACTTGATGCAATTGCTTGTGTTGTATTAGGTGGTACATTATTAACTGGCGGAAAGGGAGGTGTGTTTCTAACAATACTTGGTTGGTTCACATTAAGTGTTTTAAAAAACGCTTTAAACTTAATAGGATTATCAAGTGATGTACAAAATATATTAAAAGGACTTATTATAATGGTTGCAGTATTTTCAAATACTGAGTACAAAATTACTCAAAAAATAAAAAAATGAGTTTCAAAAACTTTTAATAATATTAGAACTTTATAAGGAGAAAATAATGAAAAAACTTTTAACTATATTAGCTGGAGCAAGCATAATTGCTTCTTCTACTTCTACAATTATATCATGTGGTAACAATGGTGAATCAATAGGTCTTTTAATATCAAATTTTAATAATGCATATTTTCAGAATATGATGAATTCAGGTAAAGAATATGCAAAAGAAAAAGGATACAATTTAAATACTTATGATTCAAAAGCAGATGTGAGTGGTGCTACTGATCAAGAAAATGTCTCTGCTTCAATGACAAAAGGTGATAAGGCTATAATTATAAACCCTGCAAACGTTAAAAATAATAAAGCAATTGTTCCCGCTTTAAATGAAGATATACCTGTTTTAAACATTGATACAGAATATGAACAGAGCGTTGGTGAAAGAGGTGCTGCTGGTTTTGTTTCAGAACAAACTAATGCAAGCAGTGAAATGTTTAAAAAAGTCTATAAAAAAATTATGGGCGAGGAACCTACAAGCTCAAATAAAAATAAAAAAGTAAAAGTTTATGCAATGTGGTCTAATCAAGACAATGATGCTGAAAGAAAAAGATTTAAAGGTTTTGTTTTAAACAACATAGATTGAATTGAAATTGTTAACCATAAAGGAGAAGGCTACAATCAAGGAAGTGTTGCAAAAGGGAATGAAAATACTGGAGATGCAGCTGGTGATGTTCTTACTAATGAATGAAGTTCTTCTGACTCAGCAAAAAATGCAAATATAATTTGAGCTGGTAATGACCCAATGGCTTTAGGTATGAAAAAAGCAATTGATACAAATGAACAATATAAATCATGGTTTAATGAAAAAGAAAAAGGATTTATAGTTGGTTTTGATGGTTCAGATGATGTTGCTTCTGATGTAGCATCTTGAACTGAAACCACTAGAAACCATATATATGCAACTGTTAAACAAGAGTTTAAAAAAATAGTTGAAGCCGCAATTGATAAAGCAATAGAATTGATTAAAGATAAAAATGATTCAAAAAATCCACCTAAAAATTTTGAAAAATCAGAAGAAATTGAAGCAAGTGTTATTTTACCAAATGGTGAAAATAAATAATGTTATTGTATTATTCACATTTAATAAAAATTAATATATCTAATATTTATAGTATTTTATAACTTAATTTAAGATTTATAAACATATTCTTTTTTAAAGGGTCACCCCAAACTACAATTATTTTAACAAATTACTCTTGTACATTTCTATAGGAGTAATTTTTAATTTATCTATTATTCTATTGTTTGAATAATTTCAGATACAATTTTCCATTCAAGATAGAAATTCTTTTTTGTTTAAAAATTTGTATCCTTTAAAATAATTTTGTTTAATAAAATTAAAAAAAGTTTCTACTATTGCGTTTTATCATGAAGTATAACCATCCGTCATACTTTGTTGTATTTTATTTGCTTTACAAAAGTCCATCATACTAATACTTCTAAATCGTGCACCTCTATCTGTATGGATAATTGAATTACATATATTGTAGTTATTTTTTAATATATATAGCGATTTTATTAATTCTTTTGTAGTTTGATTACTTGAAAAATAAGTTTTTAAAGGTAATCTAGAATAAACATCAATATATGCAAACATATATAATTTATAGTTATTAAGCTTAAATTCTGATATATCTAAACATATTTTTTCCAATGGTCTTGAAGCAAAAAATTCTATTTTACCACTAATTGGATTTTTCAATAAATTTGGGGCAGTATTTACAGGTTTTTTTTTGCCACTAACATAAGATTTTCACTTTCTACTTTTTTCACAATTATCAGGAAAAAATCCTTGACTTTTCATTGAACTTAAAACTGTTTTTCTACCAATGCCGAATTTTAAAGCTATTTTTTTATGACCTCATTTACGGTGTGTACCATATTTTAAGTCACAATCATTAAATACTAGCTTTATGAATAGATCATAAGAAGTATTTCTTTTTGTTTTATAATCTTTTGAACCATTATTAACTCAATTTTATAAGTTTTAAAGTTAATGTTTAATAAATTTAATAGTCATGAAAGTTTTATATTTTCTTGCAAGTATTTACTTATTATTTTATAAAATTCAATGTTTATTTTTTGTTTTTTAAATCCTTTACCAGAGATGCTGTGAACTTTTCCATAATTTCTACCTTATTAATTAACTCTCTATTTTCCTTATTTTTATTTTGCATCTCTTTTCTTAAAAAATTTAACTCTTGTTTGATGTTTTCAAAGTTATTTTGTTTATCAATATTGGATTTTCTACCTCTTTTTTGGTCAAATAAACCAGAGATTCCACTAGTTATATACCTATTCTGTCATTGATAAATAGTACATGGTTGTTTAATATTATATTTTTCTGCTATTTTTTTTGCACTTATGTCAGATGATAAAAATTCATTTACTATTTTCATTTTTTCATCTGCAGTAAATAGTTTTGTTTTAGCCATAAAAAAAGACACCCTCCTATAAAAATTATATACATAATTTTTGTGTAGTTTGGGGTGACCCTTTATTTTATAAAATATGTTTTTTATTTTATAAAAAACTTTTAAGTTTTGATGTTTTATAACATTTTAAATAGTTTTAGTTTGGGGTGCCTTTTAAATTTAATTTTAAATTATAAAAACTACTATTGTAATTAAATTAAATAAATAAAAATTCTTACTTTATATTTTCTATTTCCTTATAGTTTTTTCATCCAATTGTTTCTTTTAAAAAACTTTTATTTTTCATTAAAATACTTTTATTGTCTTCAAATAATTCAGCTTTTAAAAAGTTATTTAATAATATAAATGAATTTAATGGTCCTATATAATAATTAATATTAATGTTGTCAATATTCTTCATAACATTATCAATATATATTATTTCATTTAGTCCATATTTATAATCAATTAATTTATTACTTGTTACAAGTAATAATTTTACATCTTGAAGTTTATTTAAAATATCTAGTATTTTAAATAATTTTTTATTAGCAAATCTAATAGAATATATTATTATTAATGATTTTTTTTCTATATAATTTTTAAAATCAATTTTACTATCACAATTTAAAAATTCACAATTCTTATTTATGTAACTATAAAATCCAAGAAAATCTTGTATTGCAAGTTTTGAATGCCCAAAAGCTATACCATAAACTTTTCTTGATTGTCTTAAATAATTTTTAAAATTATTTATACTTCTTGTTTGTTTTTTTATTATATCAACTTGATTCATTTGTTCAATAAAATAATAACTTAACTCATCATCAAGAAATCCACCATTATTATTCACTAATAATTCTTTTAAATTTTCTTTTTTTGATATTATTAAATTTATACAAACAATATACTCTTTTATTCCTGATATACCCAATATTTCAAAATATTTATATATAAAACTAATACCACAACCAAATTTTTTAGCTATCTCTTTTAATGAAAACTTTTCAAATATCTTTATATTTTTTATGCTAAAGTTATAAAAATCAATTTGTTTTTCATTTAATATTTGGATATTTAACATTTTGTTCACCTCTAATAGAATAATATTCCAAAATTTCCAAATTTTGTTATTAGTTTTAAAAAAAATTTAGAATAAATATGGAGGTGTAATGTGAAAAAAATTATAAGTTTTGTATTATCTGTTAACTTGTTTTCAATTAGTTTTTTGACTGCTTCATGTGATTGAAAAAAACCACCATTGAACACTGAACAGCTTAATCATATTTTTAATATAGCTAAAACACAAGTTTTTGATGGTTATATTGATGACATACCATTATTTAATAAGGATGAAAATTTTATATTGCCATGAAATTATGATCCTGAAAATCAATCTTCAGAAACTGCAAGAATTTGGTCTGATAATATAACAAATTTATTTGGTAATAAACTTTCAAACGAGAAAGATGGATACTTTAATAAAGGGTTAAACTTAATAGATGGTCAATTTGATCAAAGTTATATGAGTAATGATTTAGATATATCATTAGAAAAACTAGAATTATTAAAAAGTTATTATTTTTCAATAAGGTTAAATGATATTAAATCAGTTGATAAAAATTTATGATTATCAGAGTATGAAGAAAGAAATATTAAAATACCTGTTGTTATAAATAATGAAAATTACGATATTGATCCATTAAATAAGCCAAAGAACTCATCTATAAGTGGTGAAAATAAGTATAGTGCTCTTGATATTAATATGATTTGAGGATTAGGCTCAGATAAAATGAAATCAACTTCTTATATTGTAAGATTTTTATTTAGTTTTTCACCGTCTGTAAAATTTAACTTAAGTCCAACATTGTTTTATATAGATGTGGAGATGAATAAATAATGGATAAAAAAAAGAAAATTGTTGCAATAACCGCTTGTGCAGCAGGTATAGCTCATACTTATATGGCTGCAGATAGTTTAAAAAATAAAGCTGAGGAATTGGGTTATTCAATACATGTTGAAACACAAGGAACAATAGGTATTGAAAATGAAATACCTACTGAGAAAATAGTTGAAGCAGATGTAGTTATAATTGCTTCAGATGTAAAAATTGATTTAAGTAGGTTTAATGGAAAAAAAGTTTTTAGTGCAAATGTTAAATCTGCAATAAAAGATCCTGATAAGTTAATTAAAGATGCATTTAACTACAGTGAAATTCAAGGTGGAAAAGGGACTAAAAAAGGTTTTGTAACACTAGGTAAAACTAAAAAACAAGGAATTTTAAGTCACTTAATGACCGGCATAAGTTGAATGTTGCCATTAACAATTGCATCAGGTCTTTTAATGGCTGTTGCTAATTTATGTGCATTTCAGACCGAATATGTTGACAATATAGGTGATTATGGAGAAAATTGGGTTTTAGGCCAAAGAGAATTTCCTAATTTTTTAATGCAAGTTGGTGGATTAGGTTTTAAACTAATGATTCCTATTTTTGCTGGATTTGTTGCATATTCAATTGCTGATAGACCAGGGTTAGCGCCGGCACTTATTGCTGGATGAATAATTAATGATAATAATATGTTAGGAATATCTGTAAAAGCTTCTGAACAATCTGTTATTGAACCGGGTGCTGGGTTTATTGGAGCAATAGTTGTAGGTTTATTAACTGGTTATTTAGTGAAAATATTAAAAAGTATTCATTGACCTAAATTTTTAAATCCAATTGTTCCAATAATGATAATTCCTATTATAGCAACAGTAGTTATGGCATCGTTAGTAAAATTTTTAATTGGACCTCCTATTGCGTCATTAGTACTTAGTATGTTTGATGGATTAAGTGATTTAGAAAAAAAATTTACCGGAACAGGAATTGTAATTGCAATAGTAGTTTCTATTATGATTGCATTTGACTTAGGGGGACCATTTAATAAAACAGCTTTAGTTTTTGGTACAGTTGTTTTTTATCAAACCTTAGCAGATGCAATGTCACAAGGTTTGGGATATTGAGATGCTAATTTCGTTCCAGGAACTGCCACTCAAGCAGCAATTTCTGTACCACCACTGGGTATGTGATTATCAACTATTTTATTTAAAAATAAGTATACTAAAAATGAAAGAGTTATGGGGAAAGCAGCTTTTGGAACCGGTATTGTAGGAATTACGGAAGGTGCTATACCGTTTGCAGCTTCTGACCCAATTAGAATTATTTTCGCTAATATTTGTGGTAGTGTTGTAGCAGCTGTTGGCGTGACATTGTGAAATGTTCAGTTTGCTGCTGGACTGGGATCTCCTATAGGTGCATTTCTAGGTTATATTAGAGGACCAATGTGACCTTTAAGTTGAATTTTACCAATAGTTTTAGGTATTGTTGTAACTGCATTAACCGCAGGATTTTTAAAGAAAAAAATTGTAGGAGAAGAATATGAGCTGTATTTAAAAGAAAAATCAGAAACAAAGAAAAAAAGGATGTTATTGAGATTAAACATTAAAATGTTTTTTAGAAAACCAAAGTTAATTATAAAAAAAATTCTTAAAAGTCAGAGTTTATATTGAAAAAGATTTTGAAAAAATTGATGTGCTTATTGAAAAAATGCCATAATAATTTTATTAAGCTTTTTCATTAACATATATAAAAATTTTAAAACCTTATTTATTTTATTTAAAAAAATATTTACAAAGAAAACTATTCAAGAAATAGAAGAAATTAAATTAAAAAAAGCAAAAAGAAAATTATTACTTGCAGAAAATAAACAAAAGTTGAAAGATCAAAAAGAAACTTTTAAAAAAAATTATTATATTACATTAGAAGAATTAGAGAATAAAGTAAATGAACGAAAAAAATAATAAATGAATAATTCATCTTGTTGCACATACGCATTGAGATAAAGAGTGATACTTTACTAAACAAGATAGTGATATTCTATTAAATGATAATGTGAATAATCTTTTAAACATGTTAGACAATAATGAAATTAGTAATTTTACATTTGATGGTCAATATTCAATTATTGAAGATTATATTAAGTATAATCCAGATAATAAAACAAAAATAGAAAAATATGTAAAAGATAAAAAAATTATAATCGGTCCGTGATATACTCAACCTGACTTTTTTAATTCAGGTTCTGAATCAATTATAAGAAATTTACTATATGGAATCAAAGGCTGTCAGTCAATAAATTCAGATTATTTAAAAGTTGCATATGTACCTGATTCTTTTGGACATAATAATCAAATGCCTCAAATTTATAATAGCTTTGGATTAAATAGATTTTTATATTGAAGAGGTATATCAAAAAAAATTATTGATAATAATGGAATTATTAATGATTGAGTAGGTATTGATGGTAGCAAAATACTTTCATATAATTTATTATTTGGTTATTGACCATTTGGTTCTTATTATCCTTATTTAGAATTAAATAAAAGTAATATAAATTTAAAAGCTAAGGAATTTTATGAAAATACCAAGCTAATGATTGATGAAATTAAGAATAAATCATTGGGGATAACTAACAGCATACTGATACCTATAGGCGGTGATCAAGCGCCAATATTAAATTATTTTAATGAGTTTGTTAATGAAATAAATAATTTAAGCAATGATCAATGAATAGTAAGTGATTACGACACCTTTTTTGATAATATAAATATTTCAACTAATAATCTTCCAATGATAAATGAAGAATTAAGATTTCCTTATTTATCAAGAGTTCACAGAACAATAGGTTCTCAAAGACAAGATATAAAATATATTTTAAAAAAATTAGAAACAGAGTTATATCTTAATTTAGAACCATTAATGTCATATTATTTTTTAATTGCAAAAAAATATGATAAATCTTTCATTGATGAAATTATTAAAAATATTTTATTATCTCAAGCTCATGATAGTTTAGGAGGTTGCAATAGTGACCGAACAAATAGTGATATAAAAAACCGAATTGAAAGATCTTATGATTTAGTTCAATCTATTGAAACAAAAATATTAAAAATAATTTCTAAAAATGTTAATTTAGAAAATGAGAGCTTATTAATATTTAATACTGAATTATTTGATACTTGTCATGACTACTTTGTAAAAATATTCACAAAGCATAAATATTTTAATTTAGAAGAAAAAAATGGTGAAATAGTTAATTATTCGGTTATAAAAAGTAGCTATTGTGAAAGTGGTATGTCAGTAAAACCTTCAATTAATGGTGAAAAAGTTGAATCACTGGATGGATTTTACGAACATGATATATTAATAAACGATTTAAAAATTGATTCATTATTCTTTAGCGTATTAAATATAGTTAAAAAAAATGAAATTTATATAGATAAATATATATCTAACTTTAAAATAACTCTCGATAAAAATATGATTGTTATTAAAAATAATTATAATGATGACTGTTATAAAATAATTTTTGAATGTACCTATGATTTTGGTGATTCATACGATTATTCACCAAAATCATTCAAGACTGAGGAAATAAATACATTCTTAAATAGTTCAATTGAACATATAATTCATAATAGACTTAATATTTCACAAATAACAATAGATTACTTGGTACCTGAATCAGAAAAAAAATCAAAAAAAATATTACAAAAGTTTTTTATAACTATTTATGAATATGAAAATAATAAATTGACTTTTAACATTAACACAACTAATAATAGTTCAGAATTAAGATGGAGGTTTATAATTCTATCTCCAAAAGAATTAAAATCAACTTTCAATGACCAATGTTATAGTATTATTGATAGAAACCATAATGAATATTTAAAAACGTGAGAAATTGATAAATGAAAAGAAGCTCCAATTAACATAGAACCTTTTGAATATATTTGTGGAGTTAGAAATGTTTTTTGCATATATTCTAAATTTTTAAATGAATATGAAATGTTTGATAATAATAAATTTGCTATTACACTTTATAGATCTGTATCCTTTCTCGGAAAAAATGATTTACTCTTTAGACCTGGTAGATCAAGTGGTACCTCTGAATACAATCTAAAAACCTTTGATTCAAGGTTAATTAATTATAATTTTGATGTTTCATTAACAATTGACTTTAATAACAATGTTAATAATTTATTAGAATCAAGACATAATATAAAGAATACATTATATTATCAAAACCAAAATTACAATACGTTACATAAAAAATTTGATAGATTTTTATTAAAAATTCCAAGTATTGAAATTAAAAGTCTGGGTATAAGTTTATCAAATACAGATTTTATAGTTAAAACTTTTAAAAAAGCTGAAAAAACTAATGATTTAATAATAAGAGGATTTAATCCACTTGATAAAGATATTAATCTTTCACTTAAAAATAATAATACTAATAATAATATACTTTTTAATGTTCTTGATTTAAATGAGGACATAAAGCATATAAATAAAAATGAGATTTTGATTAAAAAAAATGAAATAATAACAATTTCTATAAAAGGAGATATTTTAGATGATTAGTAACAATATATTTAATATAAATTCAATCTCTTTAGATAATGAATTTAAAACTAAAAAGGAAGTTTTTAATTTTATAACAGACTATTTTTTTAAAAATGGCTTTTCCATTAATAAAAAAGATTTACTTGATGGTTTCTATGCAAGGGAAGAAGAAGGTTCTACAGCATTCACTGATGGAATTGGAATACCACATTCAAAAGTAGACGCAATTGTTAAACCTGGAATTTTCGTTTTGAAAATTAAAGAGGGTATAGAATGGGAATCTATGGATGATAAAAAAACATTCTTTTTTATAAGTCTAGCAATACCGAATAATAATTATGATGAATTACATTTAAAAATGTTAAGTAGTATTGCAAGAAAATTGGTAGATCCAATTTTTAAAAATAATTTGTTACTTGCAAAAGATAAAGAAACCATATATAAAATTGTTTCGGAGGTTGAAATTAAGTAATGAACTTATGTATTGATATAGGAGGCATGTCAACTAAACTTTGTTATATTAATAAAAATGTTATTAGCTGTAAAAAGATAATAAATTATAAAAGACTAATCACCGCTGAGTATCTAATAAAAAAACTTATTAATTTTATTGATAAAAATTATGATATGAAAATAGTTAATAAAATATGTTTGTCAATACCTGGTGTTGTAGATAATGAATCTGGAATATCTAAAGGGTTATCTGCAATTAAATATTTAGATAAAGTTAATTTTAAAATGGATTTACAAAATAAATATAAGAAAAAAGTGTTTATTGAAAATGACTCTAAATGTGCTGCTCTTGCAGAGCTTAAAATAGGTAATGCAATTAATTCTACTAATTGTTTAGTTTTAGTATTAGGTACAGGTCTTGGAGGAGCATTAATTATTAACAAAAAAATTTATAAAGGTAGTAACTTTACTGCGGGTGAATTAGGGTGCTGTTTAAATAATTTAGATAATAATAATTTTATAAATTACTCTAACTTATGTGGAATGTACAGCCTTCAAGAAAATTATTTTAGAGAAACAGGTTTTAATAAATCTGGTTATGAAATTTATTTAAATTATAATGTTGATAATTATGCATATAAATTAATTAATAAACAAATATATTACTTAGCAAAACTAATTTTAAATATTTCTTTTATAATAGATTTTGATTTAGTTTTAATTGGAGGAGCCGTTAGTTTGAATAAGGATTTCATAAACTTATTAAAAGAAAAAGTTTATAATTTATTATCTAAATCAGGAATGATTAATAAGTTTTTTATTAATGTTTGCAAGCATTATAATGATTCAAATCTTTTGGGAGCTAATTTATTAGAGGATAATTATGATTAAATTTAATAAAAATTTTAAGTTTGGTGTCTCATTATCTGGCCCTCAAACAGAAGGTAATAAAAATAAGGTTAATGATAGCATTATGGATTTTTGATATAATAGCTTTCCAAATGACTTTGATGCAAATATTGGACCAAATGATACGATTGATATGTATAGTGATTATAAAGAACATTTAAAGTGGTTAGATGAAATTAATATAGAATCATTTCGAACATCAATACAATGATGTCGGTTGATAAAAGATTTTAAAACTTGTGAAGTTGATACTGATGGATATAATTTCTACTTAAATTATTTTAAAGAGATTAAAAAAAGAAAAATTATTTTAATTGTTAATCTACATCATTTTGATATACCATATTTAATATATAAAAAGGGTGGTTGAGAAACCAAAGAAACAATAAATTTGTTTTATAATTTTGCAAAAAAATGCTTTAGTTTATTTGGAGATATTGTTGATGAATGGACAACTTTTAATGAACCTATGGCAGATGTTGATGCGAAATATTTATATGGTCTTCATTTTCCTAAGAAAAAAGACTTTAAATTATCTATACAGGTATATACAAACATGATTATTGCACATTCAATGGTAACTTGTTATTTTAAAAATAATTATAAAGATAAAAAAATTTCTATAATTTTAAATATAACTCCTGCTTATTCAAGATCTAATAGTTTTGGCGATTTAAAAGCAACTGAATTCCAAAACATGTTAATTACATATTCTCAACTTGATTTAGTTTTAAAAAATAAAATTAATAATAACTTGAAAGAGTTTTTAATAAAAAAAGATTTATATCCAATTATTAGTGAAGATGAAAAATCATTTATAAAAAAATCTAAAATTGATTATCTATCTTTAAATTACTATCAACCTGTTCGCGTTAAAGAAAAAGAAAAAACTACTAACGAAACTAATTTAAACATGCCTACCGATTATTATGATTACTATGATTGACCCAAAAAAATTATAAACCCATATAGGGGCTGGGAAATTTACCCAAAAGGCATTTATGATTTGTCTATACTTATTAAAAATAAATATAACAATTTTCCTTATATAATTAGCGAAAATGGTATGGGAGTAGAAAATGAAAATAGATTTAGAAAGAAAAATATTATTAATGATAATTATAGAATAAAATTTATAAAGCAACATCTAATGTGACTAAAAAAAGCAATAAAAGAAGGTTGTAATTGTAATGGATATTCATTATGAACTTTTATAGATTGTTGGAGTTGATCTAACTCTTTTAAAAATAGGTATGGATTAATTGAGTATAGTTTAAAATCAAAAAAAACTATCAATAAAAAATCTAGTTTATATTTTAAAAAACTTATTGAAAATAAAAATAATTAACTTTATTATAAAAAAAATATTCTTTAATTTTAAAGAATATTTTTTTCATAATTATTTTAAAATTTTATTAATACTTTTAATGCTTTATTATCTTTTGCATTTTTAAATACATCAAATGCTTCTAAAAAATTATTAAAGTTAAAATTGTGAGAAAATAATTTATCAACAACTAATTCTCCATTATCAATCATTTTAATAAGATTTTTTGAAGAATAAGCATTTACTAAACCAGTTGTCAAAGTTATATTTTTTATTCATAAATCTTGCATATTGAATTTTACTGGTTCACCAAAGACTCCAACAATTGCTATTCTCCCTGTTGGAGCAACTATATTTTGTGCTATATCAAAAGTAGCATTTGATCCAATAGCTTCAATTACAACATTACAACCAATATTGTCAGTTAATTTCATAACACTATCAATTGCTTCTTTACCAGTTTCACATATTATATCTGTTGCACCAAGTGATTTGGCAAAATCAAGTCTTGATTTATCTAAATCTATCATTATAATTTTTTTTGGTTTTTTTAATAATGCTGTCATCATACCTGCTAAACCGATTGGGCCAGCACCGATTATTGTCACTATGTCATCTTCCTTAATTGAACCATTCAAAACTCCAATTTCATATGAAGTAGGGAAAATATCACTAATTAATGTAAATTTCTCAATTTCATTATCATCATTTATTTTATGCAGTGAGTTTGTTGCATGAGGAACTCTCAAATATTCAGCTTGAGTACCATCTATTAGGTGACCAAATATTCAACCTCCATCAACACAATGTGATTGAAAATTTTTATTGCAATATTCACAATTACCACAAGTAGTAATACAAGAAATAATTACTTTATCACCAATTTTAAAACCATTAACATTTGCTCCTAGCTCTTCAATTATCCCAATACCTTCATGACCCAATATACAACCATCAGGAACTTCAGGTACATCTCCTTTAATTATATGTATATCTGTACCACATATAGTTGTATATAACATTTTAACTATTGCATCAGTATTTTTTATTAATTTTGGTTTTTCAACATCTTTTATAATATAAGTTAGTTTATTTTTATCAAAACAAGCAGCTTTCATTTAAACACCTCCAAATTAATTTTACTCCTTTATATAAACCATGTTTTTATTTCAAACATATTAGAAGTTATTTCAAAAATAAATTTATATTTAATTAAAACATTAGCAAAAAATAATTATTAAGTTATCAACTAAATAAAATAAGTTTATAAAGATACTAAATCAAACCTTTAATAATTTTGCTTAATAAATACATTATTAAAATGCACCTAATTGATTCTAAAATTAATTTTCTTTCATAATAGTCAACAATAATTATATTATTACTCTCATTAAATTTATGTTTTTGAGATTTAGAACAAATCACTAATGCTTTTATATTTTTTTTTATAACTAAATTATAATAATTAATCACGTATTGATTGTCCAAACCAAAACCAAAAAAAATAAAAATATCATCTTCATTAGCACGATTAATTCATGCTTGATTTAATTTTCTTTGTATATTGATATTTGCTCTAAAACCATATAAACTTAATTCACTTACAAATAGTTCTGCATTAAAAAGTTGCTGATAACAACTTATAACATAAATATTTTTAGCACTTTTAATTATGTTTATAAATTTGTTAATCATATCATCTTGATTATCAATCATATTTAATGATTTATTAATTGTATTTCTATAGTTATCACTATTTGCATTTTTTTTAGAATTATTATAATCATAATATTCAGTTTCTATTTTTATTCTTATTGAGATTTCTTTAAAACCATCATAACCATATTTTTTAGCAAAAGTAGTAATTACTGATTCTGAGCAATAACTTACCTTGGAGCATTCATTTATTTTAGGCACAGTTTTTTCTTCTATACATTTCAATAAATAGTTTGCAATCATTACATGTGTCTGATTTTCAGGATTATTTTTTATTGTTATTAGTTTTTCCTTTATACTTTTAAACATTTAATACCTCAAATTTATAATAGCAAAATTTTTCTTATTTTTTTAAAAAATTCTCTATTTACATAATACTATTGTAAAAAATTATCCCAAGTATAAGATTCAGTTAGGAGGTAAATATATGATTAAATTTAACAAAAACTTTCAGTTAGGTGCATCAATTAGTGCATTACAAACTGAAGGTAGGGGCATAACCAATATCGGTAAATCAACTTTTGATAAGTACTTTGAAGAACATCCAGAGTTATTTTTTAACAAAGTTGGGCCCGATATAACTTGTGACATAACTAGAAATTATAAAGAAGACATTAAAAAATTTAAAGAGATTGGTTTTGATTCTTTTAGAACTAGTTTTTCATGATCTAGACTTTTCCCAGATGGAGAAAATGTTGATAATGATGCAGTAAATTTTTATCATTCATATATAAAAGAATTTAAGAAAAAAAATATTAAATTAATTATGACCTTGTTTCACTTTGATATGCCATTATGAGCACATAAAATTGGTGGTTGGTCTTCAAGAGAAGTTATAAACAAGTTTTTAATTTATTGTAATTTTGTATTCAATGAATATGGTGATGAGATTGATTATTATGTTACTTTTAATGAACCTTTAGTTCCAGTTTATGAAGGTTATTTAAATGATAAACATTACCCAGCAATTGATGATCCAAAAGAAGCTATAGAACAAGCTTTTGGTATTTTTCTTGCACATTCTAAGGTTTTATTAGAGTATAAAAAACATTCATTAAAAGCTAAAATTGGTTTAGTTTTTAATTGAAATTATACATATCCATTTTCAAATTCTATTAAAGATATAGAGGCAGCAAAAGTTTATGATGCATATGTAAATAGAGGGCCTTTAAACATAATGTTTAATGGCAGAATTGACCCAATATTAATTGATACTTTAAAAAGATATAATATGTTACCAAATTATTCTAAGGAAGAGTTAAATATTATTACTATGACTAAAATAGATTTTTTAGGAATAAATTATTATTTTCCATGTAGGGTTAGATTTAAACCAAATAATAAAAATAGATGAATTATGGATAACTACATAATTGAAATACCTAAAAACGCAAAAATAAATCCTCATAGGGGGTGAGAAATTTACCCGGAAGCTTTATATGAAATAGGTATGGAAATTAAAAATAATTATAATAATATTCCATGATATATTGCAGAAAATGGTATGGGTGTTGAAGGAGAGGACAAGTTTAGAGATAAAGATGGTATTATAGTTGATGATTACAGAATATCATTTATGAATGATCATCTTATGCAAATCAAAAAAGCCATTGATGATGGATCAAATTGTTTTGGTTATCATGTGTGAGCAGCCATTGATTGTTGAAGTTTTAGAAATGCTTTTAAAAATAGATATGGGTTAATTGAACTCAATCTAAATGATCAATCAAGAAAGTTTAAAAAATCTGCATTTTGATTTAAAAGTTTAATAGAAAATAAGGTTCTATATAATGATTAAAAAAAAGTATATAGATGCAGTACAAGATTTATTTAATAAATTAGGCGGGTATGACAATATTATTTCATTTACACATTGTATGACAAGAATGAGATTTCATTTGAAAAACTGAAGTATAATTAATGATAATGAAATTAAAAATAATTCTTTTACAACTGGTATTAAAAAAAATGAAAGTTCTAATGAATATCAAGTTATTATTGGTATGGATGTAGCTGATTTTTATCAAACATTTTGTAAAATAAATAATTATGATATTGATGGAAAAACCATAATTAATCAAGAGATTAATAAATTAGAAAAAAATGATGAATTCAAAACAACACAATCTCAAGAAATACAATCTTTAAAAAATAGGTTTAAATTTAAAGGTATAACTAATAAATGTCTTACATTTATTTCGAAAGTGTTTTCACCAATTGTTTATCCATTAATTGGTTATGGGCTTCTATTAACAATTTGATCATTATTAACTGTAGAATGAAATGGTGAAGGTAGTTCAGTAAGTGAAAGTGTACACTTTTTTGGACAATTTGCAAGTATTTTAAATGTTCTAACAAATACATTTTCATTATTTATAACTATTGCAGTTGGATATACTGTTTTTAAAGCAATGCGCTGTACATCAATTTATGGAATTTTAATAGCCGTAGTTTTAACAGCTCCAGGTTTAATAAACATGGGAGATGTAAAACCTAGTACTGGTCAAACAATATTAGGAGAATACCCAGGTTGAACATTATTTGGTGATGAAATAAAATACCCATTTAAAATAAACTTTAATGGTTTAATGGTTCCAATGATTGGTGTAGCTATATTTGGTGCTTATATGGAAAGATGAACTTCTAAAATATCTAATACCACTGCTAAAAATATATTAAGTCCAATATTAATAATAGGGGTTACATTCATATTTGCGATATTTATAGTAGCACCAATAGGTATGTTATTCACAAATTATTTATCTATAGGAGTAAACTGATTAAGTACTAATTATATTGCAAAATATATTGCTTTACCACTTTTAGGAGCATTATATGGACCTCTTGTAATTACTGGATTGCATCATTCACTTACACCTATAATTTTGCAAGGTCAAGCAACTTATGGAGCAACAATTATTCAAGGGTTATGTACTTTGTCAAATGTTTCACAAGGTGTTGCTACGATTGCATTTGTAGTTTTAAATAGGAAAATAAAACAATTAAGAGAATTAGGTATTTCAAATGGAGTATCTGCTATAGTGGGTGGAATAACTGAACCATCTTTATTTACAGTAAATTTGAAACACCTTTATCCATTAATTTCTTGTTCAATAGGAGTTTTTTGTGGAAGCATTGTATTAGTTGCATCAAACACCTATGCCTTACAAGGAGCTAGTTCTATATTTGGTTATTTAATGTTTCAACACAAAGCACCTGTTTTAACTGGGGTTGATACTTGAGTTGGTGGTGGTTTTTTATGAGGAGCTATTTCAATTCTTGTTAGTTGTCTTGTAACATTTATGACAACCATTTTACTTGGAAAAATAAAATATTTTTCTAATAGAAGCAGAAACTTATTATTAGAAGATTTTAATGAAGATATATTTGAATTAAGATTAATGAAGAAAACTGATTACTTAAACTATTTGAAAAATAAAACTAAACAAATAAAAAAATAAAATTAGCAACAATTTAAAATTAATTAAAAAAATATTAAATTCAAAAAATATTAAATTCAAAAAATATTTACAAAAAATTATTGTATTCATATATAAAGTAATTTTTGAAAATTAAATTATTAATAAAAATAATTTGTTTGACCAATGTAAAATCATTGGTTTTTTATTATATTATGATAAAAATTATTCATAAATTTGAGTAGCAATACCTTTATTTATAACTATAATTACTTATTTTTTATATATTATACATTAAGACTGTAACTGCATATAAAATTAATAAAAAGTAATTTTTAAATAATGTATAAATTATTTTATTAATAAAACATTTTTGTAATGTAAAAAAAATTTTGTTTTTACTTTTTATTTGTAAATTTTTAATTAATATATTTTGTTTAATATAATTCATTATTATGTTAATATATTTATATGGGGAATATTATGAAATTAAAATTTTTTTTGATAAATTTTTTTGTTATTTTTTTATGTTTAAATGTTATTTCTTGTGGTGAAACAACAAATTATTCACAAGATACAATAAATTCAAATCCAAAAGAATTAGAATATAAAGAAAAAAAGACCGATTTAAATGTAATAAATCTACTAAAAAATGAAATAACTACAATTTACAATGAAGATGATGAGTCACCATTAAGTATTGTTGACAAAAAATTGACAAAGGATTATATTGATACACCTTCTAATGAATATACTGATAAAGATCAGTATAAATATGACATTGATTCATATAAAGGCACATTTTTACTTGTTAATGGTGAGTTCTCAAGTGAGTATGCATCATTTTCTAATGAATTAAAAGAAATATTTTATGTTATTGATAGTTATAAAAATAAAGAAAGTGATTATGAGTGAATAAACTATTTCTTTTCAATTGAAGGCAAGAAAGGAAATAACTATTTTACATTATTTGTAAATCAAGAAGTAATTACTTTTAACGAAACTTCTAACTGTTATAAATATATATATAACTTGAGATTTATAAAAAATATTTATATCAATTAATAAATAGGGGATGATTATGAAAGCAAAACTTAAATTATTATTATTATTACTTCCAATTATAATTGTATTTATCATAAATATTGCATTATTTATATCTTCATTTAAGAAAATAGATTATACACTAGAAGGTCGTTTAGAAACAATAATTAGAAAAAATGATATTTGACCTGATACATCTTATGATTATTTAAATATTTGAGAAGACTTACAAGAAAAGACTCTTGATGAATTGAATAATTCTTCAAGTAGGATAACAAATTATTATTCTTCTAATTATGTTAGATTATTTTCAATCTATAAGGATAATAAATATAGTGGTAATAAAGATGAATTTGGAGTACCAAACTATGAACTTGATAATCTACTTCAAGATATTTATAATTCAGATGAAGTTCAATTTCAAAGTGCTTATTTATTGAAGTCTTTATTTATTGAAGCTCAAATTAACTATATTAAAGGAAATTTTAATAATCTAATAAATCCTACAAGTGAAATTGTTTTATGATCATTCAAATATTTTAATGCTTTAGTTTTTTTTAATTGATTAAAAATCTGAGTCCAAGATTTGGGTAGAACTGTTGAAAAACCTTTAAGCATAGATTTTTACACTTTTGGAAGCTATATTAGAGGTGATGAATTGGGAAGAGAAAGATGAGATTTGCCACCAATTTTTAATAATAATGAACCAATTCCTGTTACTAGGATTAATGGTGTATTAAAAGAATTTATTGACAATTTATATAATTTTGTTTTTATAAAAAATAGGAGTTAGGAATATGATAAAAAATAATTTTATATCATTTATGATATTGTTTAATTTAGTTTTCAAAAATATTTTTTTAAGTTTAAAAACTTATATTTATTGCTTTGTTCTATCATCATTCTTATTTATTTTATTCTTATTTTTTAACTATAATATTAATTATAATTTAATATTACCTCCATTATTAATGAACTTATTTTGTATCTCAATATTTTGCACATCTTTTTATATCGGTTTAGTTATAATTGAATGAAAAAAAAGAATGTATTTATTAAAGCTTAAATTAGGAGAAATTAATGTTTATAACTTTGGTGTAGTTTTGATAATATTAAATTCTATTCTATTTATTCTTAGTTTTTTATTAAATTTATTAATATTTAGTATATTGATAAATTACGATATTTTAATTATCGATTCTTCAATATTGGGCAATTTAAATAGCTTTGTTTTTTCAATTTTCTTTTTAAATTTAATCTTACTTATTATATTTTTAACAGTAATAGTTTTATTAATAAGTTCTATTTTTACAAAATCAGCTTTTAATATAATTTTTTTAATAGTGTTTATTCTAATGACAGTTTTATTCTCCGATACTTTATTAGACCCGAATTTATTTAATCAAAATATGTTTTATATAATAATTGGTTATTTAAACCCTGCAAAATATTTTATATGAACTGGAATGTTATTTACTTCATATACATTTTATGATTTTTATGGAATAACTCAAATAATTGAAAAATATTTTCAAGGTAGTTTTTCACCATTTACTAATATTTATTCAACTATAATACCATCAATTGCATTTATTGTTTTATCAATCTTTTTATATATTAAATTCTTTAAATGGGGGGTTAAAAAATAATGAAAAAACTATTATCAGTACTATTATTGACTTCATTGCCAATAGTTTTTGTAACTCAATCTATATCATGTAGTTTAGATTTTAGTAAGGATTCAAATTACATTAAAGATTTAGAAAACTTTAATTGAAAAGATCCAAACCTTGGAGATGGAACAAATTTCGATCCTTACGACGATGTAAATAAAGTTGATGAAATTAATACAGATGTTAAAAATTTAGGAGAAGTAACTTATGACAATGTTGGTAATTACATTGATTATAATAATTTTAATACTGGTTTTCAATGAAAACAAAATATTGATAAACAAGCAGTAACTGGAGTTCCATTAAATAAAGGTTTTATGCCAAATGGTAATTATGCAAAAGATTTTGGAACTAATTCACCAGCACAATCATTTAGAAGATTAAATTCAATATTAGATTGAGATCCAAATGTAGATAATGATTCTAAGTACAATAAATCAGAAAAAAAATTATTAAAATCTGAATTTACTTCAGCTAAAAATGTTAGTACTCAAGACCAAAAACTTAAATATAATTATTTAGGATTTTCTACCAGAAAGCATAGAACTTTTGACAATACAATTGTTGGAACAAAAAACCCTTTTGAAAATACAAATTTAAACTGACAATACAATAATATATTTATTAATTGATCTGGTTCTTGATTTGAAGGACCAATTATTCCACCACCAGCAGATGTTATTGAATTAGCACACTTAAATGGCTCAAAAATATTTGGAAATATATTTTTAGATGGTTATCATGGTTTAACAAAAGAAATGATAAAAGATTTTGTTAAAAAAGATTCTAATGGTAACTATTTAATTGTAGATAAACTAATTGAAATTGCTAATTATATTGGTTTTAATGGGTGGTTTATAAATAATGAATCTAATGGAGTTAGTCCAAATGGCACTGTATTAGATTATGAAGTAATGGCAAAAATTATTTCAGATTTTAATGCTAAAACAGCACTTTCTAAAAATGAAGATATAAAAAACTTAAATCTAATATACTATAGAAATGATTCAACTGTATCTTATAATGGTAATAAATATTATGATAATGAAACAGTAAGAATGGCTTCAACAGGTTATAAAGACGAAAATGTAAATAAATTAACTGAATTACAAGTTAATTTTGGTGAATTACCAGAAAGAGCGCTCCACTTTTTAGAGCAAAACCCAGACTACAATCCTGAAAATTTATATACAATGATTGACGGTGGATATAATGGATATATATCAGGATCATATGACTATAGAAATTTAGCATATAAAAAATCTGCAGATTCTGCAAATAATGGCGCTGTTTATGACAAATCAATTTACAGCAGTTTCTCTACTTATTTAGATGAAGGTTCAGGAAGTTTTGCATTGCCTGCTTTAAAATTAACAACAAGAGACTTATCTGATAATAGAAAATTTATATTTGAAGCACAAGTTGGTCATTTATTTAATGATATTCAATATAGTGGAACAAATTTATTTTTAAGTGAAGATGACAACGGTGTAAATGCATCTAAATTAAAAAAATATACTAATGGTATTGATTATAGAAGTGAGTTTATTAAAGCAGATCCAAGAATTCATTTTGACGAAGAATATGAAGTCAATAAAAATATACTTGAAAACATTTATGACTTTTCTACAAATAAAAAAAATATTAATACTAATAGTTATGGTATTGGTAATTTAATTCAGGAAAAAACAGTATTTAATGATGAAAATATTAAAGATAATAATTTAAAAACTAACTTTTCAACTGGTAGTGGTATAAAATTTGTTAATGCAAATGTTTTTAATGAATATCCTTGAACAAACAGAAGATTAGCTGACATACTACCGACTTATAAATGAAGATTTTTTAATGTAAAAAATCCAAAAACTGCTTTACCAATCAATCAATTTTCTGGTGGTTATGACTATGATGAAGTCTATAAAAAAGGTAATTCAATTGTAATCGGTAATGGTTTTAATGAGGCAGGAGAAATTTTAAACTCATCATCTTGAGACTTAAATGAAACCTATGGTTGAGATATAATTGGTACAAATATTAAAGATAATAAAAAGAAAATCAATATAGTTTATAAAGATAATAGCAAAGATAATAATACATTAGTTTCATTTAGATTATCATTTGCAGATAATTTAGGAAATTTAAATAATGAAACTATAAAAAGTATTCAACCCGATGAAGTTGAAAAGTTAGATAATGGTTGAAGAAGAATCACTTTAAACTTAGATAACATAAATATTTCAGAGAACAACCCATTAGCTATGGTTGGACTAAATATTAAACCAAATTCAGAAGATTTTAAACTTAATGTTGGTGAATTAAGTATTTCTGATATAAGCTATAAAGATAAAAAATTAGAAGTAATTATTTCAAAAGTTAAATCTGAATATATAATATATCGTGATTTTGAAAATACTTATAAATATAGTTTAAGATTTAATTGAAATAGTGATAATTTAGATTCGTTAAGTTATTTTGATATATTAATATACACAAATGAAAATGAATATTATAAAATTGGTGAAACAAATCAATTACAGTATTATTTAAAAGATTTAGAATTAATTGATGGTAAATTAAATATTGCAATAAAACCAATATATAAAAATGATAAGGAAGGTAAGATTTATAAATTCTTTATAAATCTAGTTTAATATGAAAATAACTAATTTTAATAATTGTGTAAAATATATTTTTAAAACAACTTTATTAAACATTTATACTTATATATATTGTTTAATATTGCCTTTAATTTTTGGATTACTTATTTATAATTATTATATTTATAATTATTTGTCTTCAAAAAGATTAATATTAATAATGCCATTTATTTTTTTCATATTAAATATTTCTTCATTATTTATTTCATATTTAATAATAACTTGAAGAGAAACTATCTTTATAAAACAATTAAAAAATTTTGGAATAAATAAATTAACATTTTTGTTATCACTATTTGTTGTTTATTTAATATACTCACTTGGAGTTCTTATAATAATTTTGTCTATATTTTTATCAATAGATAAAATAAGAGGCACAAGTATGGTTATAGATATGTTTGTTAAACTATTCAGTAGCGCATCAGTAGTTATGGTAATATTTAATATTTTTTTAATGATAATTTATGTTTATTTAACGTCAATATTAATTTCTGGTTTTTTAAGAAATATTTATATTGTACAGTCATTGATGATTTTATTTTTATTATTTACATTATTTACTTCAGATGCATTAATGGATCTGAAATTTTATAACAGTACTTTTTATCAAATTATTAGTTATTTGAATCCCCAAAAATATTTCAACTGAATTTTTTATATAGCATATACTAACTCATGATTAGGTGGGCAGAACTTATTTAAAATTGTGAATAATATTGATATTATTATTGCATTTAAGAATATATTTGTTCCATTATTTTCTATGATTATTTTATTATCAACAATTTCTTTATTAAGTTATTATAGTTTCAATATATCACTTAGAAAGTAATTATAAAAAGGAGTATTATGATTAAAATTGAAAAAGTAAATAAATTTTATGGTAAGAAGCATGTTTTAAAAGATGTAGATTTGGTTATTAAAGATAATTCTTCTGTTGCATTTATTGGTTCTAATGGGAGTGGTAAAACAACTTTAGTTGAAATTATCGCAGAATTATTAAAACCGACTTCTGGAACAGTAAAATACATTGATGATGCCACAAACAATGTAATTAAAAAAAGAGTTGGTATGCAATTTCAAGATGGAAGTTGACCACCAGGAACTAAAATCTTGGATTTAGTTAAATTTTATAAAAATAAAGCATTTTTAAAAACAGATGAATTTAATGATTTAGTTGCTTCTTTTAGTCTTGAAAAGTTTATAAATAAAACAATTGACTCTTTATCTGGTGGTGAAAGGCAAAGGGCAAATTGTTTTTTATCTATAATAAATAAACCTGAAGTACTAATACTTGATGAACTTATAACTGGTTTAGATTTAGAAATGCAAATAAAATTAGTTAATTATTTTAAAAATTACAAAAATAAAAATAACTTATCACTTTTAGTTGTTTCTCATATACCTGAAGAAGTTGAAGAATTATGTGATAGAGTTATAATTTTAAAAGATGGTGTAGTTTTTGAAGATAAAAAAATGAGCCAAATTTTAAAAGAACACGGGTCTTTAAGAAAGAGATTAATAAAATATTACAATATTGAAATTATTAATAAATAAATATTTACAGATAAATACTAGTAAAAATGAAGCTAAGTAGACCAGTATAAAATTACTGGTTTTTTTGATAGAAAGGAAATAATGCCAAAAATTTATGAAAAGAATAAAAAAACTGAAGCCGTAAAAAGGTACAAAAACGGCGAAAATATAGACAAAATAGCTAATGATTTAAATATTAAAGCAGGATAGCAATTAATAAGAATCTGATATAAGTCCTCAAAATCTTGTTATTCTTATATTATATATAAGGATTGCAAAGAGGTTAAATTGATGAGTCAAAAGTTAAAAAAAATTTTATTTCTAAGGAACTTAAAGAAAAAAATAAAGAAAATAAATTACTTAAGGACCGAATAAAAAAATTAGAAAAAAAACTTAAAGTTTGAGATTGAAGAAAAAATGTTAGCAATAGCGAGTAAAGAAATATTGGAAAAGTCCATTCCTTCTTGCACGGCAACAATATTGATGAATTTATTGAAAATGAGCAAGAAGGAAAAGATAATGATAATGGCAACAAAAGCTTATAAATATTATGTAAGATTTCAAATATATTATTTAATTGCTAATTATGTTATGGGAACCAATAGGTTAATAAAGTATTTTAAAGTTCATAAAAATACATATTCGAAATTTAAAATAAGATTAAAATTAGAAAACCCTATTTTGTTATACAAATTCAAGCTAAAGATTCCAACTATTAATAGCTTTGAAAATGAAAGATTTGAAAATGCAGTAGATTTAGAAAAAGATTTTAAAGAAGCAAATAATGATTTACAAACAGGTTATCTATTAATAAGGAGATGAATTTTTGTTAATAAGAATAGAAGAGTCTCTGAAAAAATGATTAACCTTATCAAAAGAGAAAAACCTAAGATATTTAAAAACTTATTTAGTAGGGATAATTTTAAAAAATCAAGTTATTTCAATGAATCTAAAAAACATAACTCTTATGTTAGAGATGATTTGATTTAAATGAATTACAATACTCCTAATGTAGTTGGAGTTGATGGTACTAATCTAAAAATAGAATTAAATAATTCTTCTTATAAAACAAAATTAAATTGCATGATATCTTATGACTGGGATTTAAAAACTATTGTTGCATATAACTTTGATAAAAACGAAAATTCAAACAGCTCGTTAAAGGTTTTTAATAGAATAAATGAGTATTCAATAAACACTAAATCAAACAAAGTAATACAATCTGGCAAAGGTTTAGCTTTTTCATGTAAAAAAATATTTGAATATGTAAATAAGAATAATAATATAGTGCATTCTATGTCTAGAAGAGTTTTTAAATAACGCCTCAACCGAAAGTTTAAATAGATGAGTAAAAGAAAAGTTTTTTAAAACTTTTGGGTGTAAATTTAAAAATATACAAATTTTTATGATACTTTTAGAAAATTTGTTTATAACTTTAATAAATTACAATTTTTGAAATATAATATATTTGATCAAAAAAAACAACATTTATAAAATAACTGGTTTACTTAGGTTACACGATGCTAATTTTAAAAGGTAGATTTTTTATAAAATAGTACAAAATAAATAGAAAAAATATTTTATTACTATAAAACTTTAGTTAGAAATTTAATAATGTAATTATTTTGTAAAATACTTTTAAATTAATATTAATACTTCATTTGTGTTAAATATTTTGTATAATTAATACTATGAAATATAATATAATCAAAAGAAAATTATTAATAATACTAATAATATGTATAATTATATTTTTGTTTCCTGTACAACTAGATTTATCTGATTCTTACATGGAACAAATTATGTTTATATCATTTTCATTTTTAATAATATTACTTTATATATTTCAATTTAAATATATTACTAAAAAGATTTTTAATTACAAAATCAATAAAAACTCAATTATTATTGATACTTTGACATTCAATAAAAAAGATTTATTATTAGGTATACTATATTTGTATATTTTTTATTTAGGAATTAAAGCCCCATATAAATCTTTTGATGTATTTAGATTTATTGATATTATTATTATTCTTTATTTTTGTGTAAATATATATATAATATTTTTTAATAAATGTGATTATGAAATAACTAAATTAAAATTAGTTTATAAAAAAGTTTTGACTAATCTAAAAAAACGATTAGAAAATTACATATGCTTAATTTATAAAATATTATTAGTATTTATAAACTTATTTAAAAAGATTAAATACAAACTTCATTTCTTTTCATTTAAAATTCTTTATTCTATTACTAAGCAAAAAAAACTATTAAAGCTAAAATATTATGATATGTTTAAATCTCTTTGTTAATTTTTTTGACAAGGAGGTAAAAAATGAAAGAAAATGTTATAGAAACAAAGAAATTAACAAAAAAATACAAAAATGGTTATGGTATATTTGATATAGATTTAATAATTAATTATGGTAGTGTATTTGGCTATTTAGGGCCAAATGGTGCTGGTAAGTCTACAAGCATTAGAGCTTTATTAGGTTTTATTAAACCAACATCTGGAAATGCAAATATATTAATTGATGAAGATAAAATAAATAAATTTACTTCATATGATTCATGGACTGATTCTAGTAAGGTAAATAGAAAAGTAGGTTATGTACCTGGAGAAATTGCATTTCCAGAAAATTTAACAGGAATACAATTCATTAAAGAAATTTATGGATTAAGAAAACTAGATAATTGAGACTATGTAAATGAATTAATACAATATTGAAATGTTGATGTTTCGATAAAAATTAAAAAATTATCAAAAGGTAATAAACAAAAAATTGCTTTAATTACAGCTTGAATGCATAATCCAGATATAATAATTTTAGATGAACCAACAACTGGTCTAGACCCTTTGATGCAACAAAAATTTATAGATTTAGTAAATAAATCTAAGAATGAAGGTAAAGCAATTATACTTTCTTCACATGTATTCTCAGAGATTGAAAAAGTATGTGATAATGTAGCAATTATTAAACAAGGTAAAATAATTTCATTGATTAATATAAATGAATTACAACAAAGTAATAAAAGTTCATACATAATAAAAGTTAAAAATAGTATTAATATTGAACAATTATCTAATAAAAATATAAATGTCATCAGTTATAGTAAAAACGATTTTAAAGTTGAAATTAATAATGACGATCACAATAAATTAATTGATGTTTTATCAACGTTTAATGTTGTCAAGATACAAGAAATAAAATTTGATCTAGAAGATTATTTTATGAGTTACTATGATCAAACCAAAGAAAAAAGCATAAATCAAAGTGCTGAAAAAACTTTAATCAAAACTAAATCAAAAAAACATAACTTATTTACAGTTACTTTGAGAAAACATTACATATATTGATTAGTCACAACTTTAATGACTATTCTATTTAGTTCAAGCATATTAGGATTTACATTATATTCTGATAGTTTTATTAGTAGTGATTCTGACTCTTCAGTTTCAGGTTTAGTAGCTGGAAGTATAACTAGTTCAACTTCATTTATATTCTTAATATATTTAGTGCATATTATAATTTCAGGTAACTCAATTCTGGTTAGTGAAGTTGAGAAGGGTACTTTGGTAAATATATTAATTGCAAATCAATCTAGAAAAAGCATAATTTTAACAAAAATGTTTACATTAATACTTGGATATACTTTATCAATATTGCTTTTATTTATATTTAACATAATATTAATATTAGCATCAAGTAAATCAAATTCAGTTGATATAGGAATTATAATAATTAATTTCTTAGGATTATACTTATTATTAATTGCTTTAATTTCAATAGTATTCTTATGTAGTAGTATTTTTAATAAAAGTGCAATATCATTAGCTGTTGGTGGTGGTTTATGTGTTATATTTTTCTTTTTCGCTGTTTTAGGACAAACAGTGGACTCTTTAAAAGTTTTAAAATATTTATCAATAAATTCACTTACAAACTTTAATATGACAAATGCAAATGAAGTTTCAAAATACATATCAAAAATAATATTTTTAATTATAATATCAATATCATGTTATATTTCATCATATTTTGTATTCATTAAAAAAGATTTACATTTATAATATTTTTAAAATCCTCAATATATAGATAAGCTTATATTCTAAATCTATCTTTATAAAGAGGTTTTTTTTAATATTTAATTAAATAATTATAAAAAAGTATTCATACAAAATTATTGTATAATATGCTTATGTTATTACTCAAAACAAAAAACTTAAATTTTTCATACAAAAAAGCATTAATCAGGATTTTTAATAGTTTTTATTTAGATTTTAAAGAGAATTATTTAAGTATATTCATTAAAAACTCAGAATTTGATCAATTTATTTCAAGTCTTAAAAAAATAAGTAGCATTGAAGATTTTAAGTTGTTTCAAGATATTTATAAAAAATTTTTTACTACTCATAAAATTAAAAAAACTAAAAAAGAATATTATAATCATTATATTTATTTAGTTTCAATAATATGTGATTCATTTTTAAGATTCTATAATAATGTTATTAATAATAATTTAAAAGTAGAAAATATTACAAATGAAAATGGTTTAAACGATTTGATTGATAGTTGTTTTAAAGTAGTTAATTTCTCATTTAAAAAATCATATAATAAAATTTGTGAATATAATAAACTTCATGATTATGAGTATAACTTTAATGATTATTTATTTAAAAATCTATTTTATAACTATATGCATATAGAACCTGAAAATTTAAAAAAATATACTGTTTATAATTATTTTTTAAGCTTTTTCAAAGAAAGATTAAATTTTGATGAAGCTGTTTATTATTTTAATAAACAATTTGAAGAAAATAATGATATAGTTAATGAATTAACTTATGAGTCACTTACATCAGTATATGTACTTTTATTTGCAAATATTTTTATTCATGTAATTACAAAATATCCCACTAATAACTTTAAATATTCTGTAGTTAATTTATATATTCAAGATATATGATTATTTTGTGGTTATGAAATTGAAGAATTTAAAAACGATAATAATGTTATAAATATAATTAAAGAAAATTTAAAGTACTCAGTTTTTAAGATGTTTCGTAGAGACCCTTGAGAAAAAGAAGAAGTTGATAGATTAATATTTTATTTATCAATAGAACTTAAACCTTATGTAAATAAAATAAATAAAGATTACTTTGATTTTGTTTATTTAATTGATAATTATCAAACAAAATATTTAGAAAAAAATTGAAATAATTATAATTTGGATAATTATAATTCTGAAATTAGAAATTATTGCGATTATTTTTTAAGATCGGTTATAAATACTTATACATTAAATTTTAATGATAAAAATAATGAAATCTATAAATTTCTAGATGAAACTGATAATTCAAATATATATAAAAATAAAGACAATACATTAAAATATGACTTATTTGAATTCTTAATAACACTAAAATCAAATATATGATTAAAACATATTATGAAGTATCATATTATTGTAGGTGACATTAACATAAATGATTTTAACAACAACATTATTTATAATAATTTTATATGAATGTTAAAAAATACATTAAATGAATCAATTTACGTATGTGCAAATTTATCAGAAATAAACTCTAAAATTAAAAAAGATTATAAACACATAATAAATAAGTTGTTATATTATAAAGAACTTGATATTAATTCATTCTCAGAAATTTATCAAGAGTATAATAATTTATTCAATGATTTAAAAATTTATGAAAAAATAAAAAGTATAAAATTTTATCAACCTTCACTTTTAATTGATAACTGCACCTTTGAAGAATTAATTATGCTTGAAAATAATGATTTTGATATAAATGAATTAGATGAAAATCAAATATATAAGTTATTTTATGCTTATTTAATTAAAATTAAATACTTATTATCTATTTTTGAATACTTAAGTCAAATGTTTTTAAAATATAACGAATTAATTAATTTAGAAGTATAATTAAGTTTAAGTAATAAAAATAAAGAATTTAAAAGTTATCTTTTAGTTTAAAAATATTTTCAAAACAATAAAATTATTTATTATTAAATATTAATAATCAAATTACACAATTAATAGAAAGAAATTAATAAATGGATAATTTAACCTTTTTAAATAATAAAATAAAGTCTTTAATTGATTTAAACCCAGAATTAAAGAAGTTAATAAACATAATTCAAAAGTATAAAAAGTTAAAAGAAATGTTTTGTTGATTTATTATTATTGGCTTATCATTAAGTATTATTTTTCTATTTTTGTTTACAAAGTTAGGTTTAAATTTAACAGGTATAAGTGTAATAACTTATATTATATATTTTATTATTTTCATATTAATAATAATGGGATTTATTGGATTTATTGGTTATAGAAGATATAAGTATTTATTAAAAAATACTTATATAGATCAAAATGTAACAAAATATTTATATAATAATAACGTAATTCAAAAAATCTATGAAGAATATTATTATAAATATATTAATAATGATAGAAATGATAATTTTAAAGTTAATATTGTTAAATATTTGCCAGATATGGTTGATATATATGATAACCATTATGGATATTTAACTGATGATTGCAATCGATTAAACAAATACATGCAAAACTCATTCAATATTACTTATAAAGGTAAAAAAATCTATTTTTATATATTAACTCCTAAAAGATATATAACATTTAGAGGTAAAAACAATAGAAAAGAAGAAACTTATGTGTCTAGAGCTTTGATATTTTATGATAATAAAAAGTTTGATAAAACTTTTAATAATATTAAAATAGTTCAAGGAAAAGATCCGGAAAAAGATCTTTTTCAATCTGAATCCATAAAGTTTAATGAAAAGTATTATATTAATCTTAAAAATAATGATATTAGAGCTGCTAGAGTTTTATCACCAAAGTTAATTGATTATCTTGCTAATATAGAATTGAAAAATTTATATTCAATTGGGATAAATGACGAAATATATGCTGATTGATTTCTTGTAAGCGATTTTGATTATAAAGAAGATATTTGTTCATTTAATACAATAGATGTTATAAATATGAATACTTTTATTAATAAATTAGTAAATAAAATAATTGATGATTTTGATTTATTTTTACAATTATTTAATTGTGTAAAAATAGTTTAATTATAATATTTACATAATAAAATTCGCACCAATAATTATTAATTATTTCAATAATACAGGATTTAAAAATTAACTCTTTATTTATCTATAAAAAATATAATAATTTATTACCTTTACAATATTTTAAACTCACAAAGTTTTAAAAAGATTTTTTTAACTAAAGAAAATAAACTTAAAAACTATTATGAAATACTATTGAAGGAATGAATATGAAAAAATTATCATACATATTAATCTCATTTGGTTTAATGGTCAGTTCAACTGCAAGTTTAATAAGTTGTGATTTTAATAATAACGCAATGAGTGGGTGTAATTCAATGCCAAATGGTGGTGAAGTAGAAAAAACTAATCCTGAACAAAACTCTAAATCTAGCAAGTCAGTGAAAATATTAGAATGTGAATTTGAAGATCTAGATGTATTTGCAAATAATGAAACTGATTGAAAAACAATTAATAAAACCTACAATAATGAAATTGAAAATGTAAAAAAAGTATAAGTAATATACAAAAAATTATTAACATTGACGATGAAAATTGCTAAAAATTAAGGTGAACAAATGAAAGCAATTGCTGAACTATACTTAAATTTTGATACTATTATAAATTAATATTTTATTTATATTTATATAAACAAAATATGAAAGTGATGAATATTTATTCAAAGTATAATGGATATAAATAATAATGATTTAGTTAGATTAATAGCAGGATATATGGAATTATTATCTTCTAGGATGGGGAATACGAGTTATATTTTGCATTTTTTAAATGAATGAGTTGAATATAAAAATTAACAAAAAAGCAAAACAACAACTGGATTATTTATGAACAAAATTATTTTTAAAAAAGGAAAAAAATATTATAACTTAAGTAAATAATTATTAGATAAAATTAAGTAAAATTAAATAAAATATTATTGAAAATTTAAATGTATTTTGATAATATAAATATGCAAGTTAAATCTTGGTTCTATAATATTGACTGATTGCGATATCTGGTCTAAATAATTCATTTGTATAAATATAATATACTATAATGAATTATGGGTAAGCTTTTTGCAAAAGCTAAAAATAGGGTTAAACCCTATTTTTTTATGTTTTGTTTAATTTGGTAAATATAGTACTAGTGTTACTAGTACTATATTTTTTTATTTTTGTTAAATTCTAATACAAAATTTTATTATTTTTTTACTTTGAAAAACTCACAAACAAAAAATAGTTTTAAAATAACTATTTATTTAAAAATAGGTGAAAAACAGTCAATTTAGGTAATGAAGAAGACAGAAGTTATTTTTTTTGAATGTTCAAAAAATAATACTTTATCAAAAGAAGTAGTAAATGAGTGTCTAAATTAATATATGAAGTTCTTGCTGAATTGGATGATATTAATGATGGAATCAAATAAATTAAAAATATTTTTAGAATTATCAACTGATTAAAAAAATCTTATAATAGTCTTATCAAACCAAAGTAATAAACCAATTGAATTTTTTAAGAAATTAATGTAGAAGAACTTAAATTTAATGAAAAAAACTATATAATGAGTCTATAAATAAAGCTTTAAAGGAGTAAAAAATTAAAATGACTAACTGTGAAAAACAAATTGAAGCATTAAATAAAGAATGACAAGATAAATTAAATAAAGAGTTAAAAAAGAGTGATGCTAAATTTAAGGAACTCAAGGAAAATAATGAAAGAGAAATGCAAAAACGTGATCAAGAAATGCAAAAATTAGTTAATGTTTTAAAAAAGAACAATATTGATTTTGATATGTAAAAATATGTTATTATATAAGTAGCAAATAGAGCATTAGTGGAACTACTAGTACTCTATTTTTTTATTTTCATTAAAGATAAATACTAGCTTATGCTAGTTTTTTAATTGTTATAGAATTTAGGCGCATAGATGTAAAAATAAATAAAGAATTAAATATGTTGAGATTGATGAAAGTCTTATAGTACTTATCAAAAAAATGATTTTCTGGTAATAATTGATTTAATTGAAGCAAGTAAAATATCTCCTAAAGAAGCAAAATTAAGATAAATAAATAATGTATTAAAAGATATATTTGGGGTGAAAAATGACTAAATTAAATAAAATAGTAATATTTGATTTATTTAAAGATGATATTAACAATGAGATTAATTTTCAATTTAATAAAGAAACAAATACTTCTGAAGAAATTTTTGAAGCAATAAATGTTGAAAAAATTTTGTAATGAAGAAAGAATCATTTATAATAAAAATATAAAGGAAAAAATTAAACAATCACATCATTTTGTTTATAAGTTGTATCTAATAATGAATAAAAACTGTGAAAAACAAATCGAAGCATTAATTAAAAAATGGCAAGAAAAGTTTGATCAAGAATTTCAAAAATATGATCAAGAACTTCAAAAATATGATCAAGAATTTCAAAAATTAATTAAGGTTTTAAAAAAGAACAATATTAATTTTGAAATTTAAATTTATCTTATTAATGTATATATAATCAATAGAGTATTGGTGACTAAACTTCATTTATTTATTTTAGATTATTTTTTAGTTAATAAATAAAGAATAAAGTTTATATATAATAAAAAAGAAAGAAATAATAGTTTTAAAATATATATTTATTTGAAATTTGAAAAAAAATTAATCCTTCTTATAAGAAGCATATAGAATTTTTTTGGTTATTTGCTAAAATAATAAATATCAATAATTAATATATAAAAATGAAAACTATAACAAAAAACTAATATAGCTAATATAAATATTTACTTATTCATAATATTTTATTCTCATTGTTTTATATAATATAAAATAAATATAGTTCAATCAAGATTTTATTTCCTAACCATTTAATGATTAAGTAACATTTATTGTTTAACTCAAAAGATACTTTTAACATTTTTTTATAATTAAAATTAAAAAATCAAATCTAACTGCAAAATAAATATAGTAATTAAACTTTCACAATACAAAAACTAAATTATTTTAATTATATTTTTACTTAACTAATAAAATAATATTTATCTTAATAAATTAAAAATTACATTAAATATAGTTGAATTTTATTTGATTATAATTACTTGTTATTAGCACAATTAAAATAATTTTAATCCTTAAAAACCTTTGTTTATTAATAAAATACTTTACTTCTATTTAATTTAATATAAGTTATAAATAAAAATATAAATTCAGATTTCTTTTTAAATGTAAAGTAATAAAGAAAAGAAAGAAAATTTATAAAATGAATAAATTACATGTATATGTAATGATTATGGGTCAAATTATTATTGTATTACCTACTATAGGAGTTAGTTATTTATTTTTTTATAAAGATGATATTATTCTAACAAAAAAAAAAAAAATTATACCTAATATTGATGTTAGTGAAGTTAAATATAATAATTCAAATAAACCAGCAGATGTTAAATATGTTAATGATTTTACAATATTATGTGTAGATAATTATGTTGATTTAGAAACAAATTAATAGGAACTTTCATTAGTAGTAACACTTGTAGGAAGCAATTCAACAAATAGTTATACAGAATATTTAAAAAATAATTCATCATTTAAATATATTGATAAAAAATTAAAGCTAGTTTTAATAAATGATTCACATAATTGATCTTATGAGTATAAATATTTTAGTTATTATATTTAGTCAAATAATAAATATGAACTACATTATGAATCCAATAAATATAATTTTTTTACAGTAATTATTAATACAATAAAACATACATTAAATTTATAGTAATTTTAGCGAATCATTTTGCTAAAAGTTTTTTTATAATAAGTAATTAATATATTTTTTTAATGTAGTAATCAATTGGTTTAGATTGTATTATAAATATGATTAAATAATATAAAGTTATTAAATGAACTTGCTGAATTAAATAATAGTTAAAGATGATAGTTTAATAAATGATGCAGTTTTTAGGGAGAAAAAAAACTATGGCATTAGAAAAGGTTTAATTATATTCTTATATAAGAATAAAAATATTATAAATAAAATAAAGTCTTTTTAACTTAATAAATAAAATTAAAAAAATAAAGTAAACTAATACAAGTCAGTTTTTTATGGAAAATTATATCAAAATAAAAGTTGAAATTTTAAAATAAATTTATCTTAAAATTTATATTTATAATTGATACACAATAGTTTATATATAAAAGATAATAATGTAACCATGATTTCTAAAATATTTTTTTAAAGTAATTTTAAATTTTTTTATGTATAATATTTTTATTAGAAGTAACACTTATAAGGAGAAAAAATATATGAACAACAATCAAAAAGAAAGTGGCTTAGCACAAGGGGCATACATATTAATGATACTTGCAACAATATCATTTTGTATAATACCAATTTCGTTAGCATGAACTATTCCTATGACATTAAATGCTAAAAAAAGAATCACAAGTTACACTCCAGCAACAGGTTTAGGAGTTTGTGCTATAATCTTTATGCCTATTTTAGGTTTAATTGCAGGTATATTATTATTATGCAATAATGAAAATAGTTATACTTCATTAGGAACAACATCTATTAATCAAAACCAAGAAGTAAATAATGCTAACGTAATTGATTAATACTTAAAATGAGTTATACTCATTTTTTTATTTTTTTAGTTAAATTAGGTTTATAATTATTAAATAAGGTGAAAATATGAAAGAAATTAAATTATTAATAAACAATCTTGACTGTCCAAATTGTGCATTATCAGTTGAAAAATCACTTAAAAAAATAAATATAATTAATGTTAAAGTTTTAATACCTTTAAAAGAAGTACATTTTGAGTATAATGAAGCAAATATCTCTTTAGAAACTATTATAAAACACCTAAAAAAACAAGGTTTTGATTGTGAAATGATTGAAGAATAATAATGTTAATATAATAACCTTAATAATTCTATGATTATTTGGTTTGTTAATAATATGTGCAATGATAGTTAGTCATTATTATACTAAAAACATATTTTCAACTATTTTTTATAATAAATATTTTTTATTCTCAATTGCAATATTTTCTACATATATATATGGTTTTAATTTTATTAAAAAAACCTACTATGAATTATTTGTTTGAAGAAAAATAGGTATGAATCTATTAATATTTATATCAACTCAAACTGCATTTATTTATTCATCTTATCAATTGGCGATAAATAACTTTCCAGAACTAATTGAGGTAAACATTTTTGTAGTTTTATTTGTAAAAACGGGTGATATAATTAACAATAAACTTAGAAAATTAGTTTCAAAAGATTTAAAAAGTTTAATTTCTTTAATTCCGAATGAAGTAATTACAGTTGTAAATAATACAGAAAAATTAAAAAAACTAAGTTTAGTTAAAGAAAATGAATTAGTTAAGGTATTAAAAGATCAAGTCATTCCAATTGATGGTTTTTTAGTAAGTGAAAATAGAAAAATAAATACCCAAATAATTGATGGTGAAAATAATAATAAAACATTTTTTAAGCATGATACTTTATTTGCAGGTATGATAAATAAAGATATTGATTTAATAATGAAATCAACTACAACTATTAAAAACTCGTTCTTAACTAAGATAATTAATAAAGTTGCACTAGTTCAATCAGAAAAAACTAAATTACAAACTATAATTGATAAAATTATTATATGATTCACACCATTAATAATACTTTTAGCAATATGTGGGTTTGTTTTATCATATCTTGTTTTAAATTATGGAAATATTTATATTGCAATAAAAATTGCAATTACAATATTAGTAACTGCTTGTCCATGTTCATTAGGTATTGCAATACCATTAGCTATTATGATAGGCTCTTTGAAAGCTGCTAAGAAAAATATTATATTTAATAAGCCTGACGCATTTGAAAAATTAATTAAAATTAATGTAATAGCTTTTGATAAAACAGGTACCTTAACAAAAGGTGAAGTTAAAGTAGTTAATTTTATTGGAGATGAGTCATTTCTTGAAATATTGTGAATAATTGAATCTAATTTAACTCATCCTTTAGCTGATGGAATACTTAATTATATAAGAGATAAAAATTTAATATTTAATAAGGAAAATAACTTTAAAAAAGTTAATAGGTTTGAATTTATATTAAATAATAAAAACTATAAACTTTTGCCAATTTCTAAATATAGTGAATCTTTTGATAAAGTAATTAATTTTGATATAAATAAATTAGAAAATACAACAACATTTTTAATTGAAAATGATGTAATAGTTTGTTTAATCGAGTTTAAAGATAAGTTAAGAGAAAATGTTGAAGAATCAATTCAAAAGTTTAAAAGCCTTGGTCTTGAAGTTTTTATAATTACTGGTGATAATAAAAAAGTTTCAGAAAAATTAGGATTGGAATTAAAAGTAGATAAAGTTTATTACGAGAAAACAATTGAAGAAAAATTAGATGTTATAAATAATATTCAAAAACAGAATAAAAAAGTTTTATATGTTGGTGATGGTATGAATGATATATTAGCAATTCAAAAGGCAGATTTATCTATATCTATAATTACTAATAGCTCTTTTTTAAACTTAGAATCAGATGTAAGTTTATTAAATCCAAATATTTGATTGATTTATGAATCATTTAAATTAGCTAAGTTTACTAAAAAAATTATTATTACAAATTTATTTTGGGCCTTCATCTATAATAGCATTGTAATACCTTTAGCAATATTTTCAGTTTTAACTCCAATGATTGGTATGGCATTAATGTTTTTATCTTCATTTTTAGTACTTTTAAATTCTTTTATTTTAAAAAATTTAAGGTTGTAATTATTATAATTTAATTTATAAATATTCATATTATTATTTATTAAAATAATCTTTATTTATATTTATTGTAAATATATTATTTAAATAATAATCTATTATGTTCCAAATTAAAAGATTAATAAATAAAGAGTATATAAATTTTTTAATTATTTACAAATTTAGTGATATTCTTATTTTTTACTTATAACCTTTAATTTTTAATGAAATCATGATTATAAGCAATATTATATTTATATATCGGTTATGTATTAACTCTATTAAAACTCTTGTATTAGTTACATCTTTAACAAGGTTTCTAAATAATGAATATCCATATAGTTTTTATTTATATTAATGTTTTTTTTAAATCTTTATAAGACCATCTCTTGTACAACATTGACACTAAGAGCATTATATTTTTTTTATGAATCTCATAATTTAAGGTAGTTTTACAAGATCAATATTTCTTATTTCTTTTATTATTTTTTTAATTAATATTAATTGAATGATTGTTTGCAATTCAAGAATAAAGAAAAATAAACTCAACGAAATTATTAAATAAATTAATTTTATATTTATTATACTTTCTCTGTGACTTATTTTTCCCACCTTTTAATTAAATATCATATTTTTTTCATACAGCATAATTTAATTATTTTACAAAAAGTGATACAAGTTAAATTTTAAAATAAGTTTATTTGAAGTGATGGAAAATACTATTATAGGATCATTTTTCAAATCTTCTTACATGTGTTTATATCCTTTTATTTTTCGATAAATTAATGCAAGAAGGCATGCACTTTTAAAAAATTTTTATTTTTAATTTATCTTTTAACTTTTCATTTTTTGGTTATTTATTGTATTTTCTATTTCTTTTCACTCAATGATATGTCTGAATAACACCACTTTTTAAATTTAATTTTTCTATTATTACCTTTAATTTATCAACATTTAAAAAAATTTTAACAGCTATTAATTTTATTATTTTTTATCTATTATTTTTGTCTTATAAAAACAGTCTTTCTATTTATTATATTATTTACATAATTATCACCAATATGTTAAATTTTAGTTTGTTTATTATAAAAGATAAAAAAAATTAATCTTTAAAATTTTTTAGAAAAAGTAATGTTAAAAGTTATATTCATCTCAGCGTAACATAAAGAAAAGCTTTTTATATTAAAATAAACCATTTAAATTAATCTTAACTTAATTGTAGTTATAGTAATAATTGAAATAGAACAAAGTGCCTTTTCTTATAATCAATAAAATTATAATAATGGGTCACCTAATTTAGAATACAACAAAGTAACTTTTCAAACTTGTATAGGATTAATATTAAATTTATTTATTATTATATTGTTTTTTGTAATATAAAATACAATTTTTATTCAAGATATTTATTTTGTTTATAAATTTAGTATATAAAAAAATCCTTAAATATAAATTATAATATAATTTTATTTTTAACTTTATATATAAATATCAAAACAATCTATTATTTATTATTATCTCTCTTCTTTACTAAGTTGTACATTAATTCAACCCCTGATATTTCATTATGTTTAAAAAATTGTGATTCATTTAAATCAAGATTACATATTTCACTTAAATCAGATGCGTCTAACTTAAAATCAAAGATTGAAATATTTTCAAGTATTCTATTTTTATTTATACTTTTTGTTACAAAAGGTATATTTCTCTCAATTAATCATCTAAGTATTACTTGTGCAACTGACTTATTATGTTTTTTAGCAATAGTAGTTAATATTTGATTATTAAATATATCATTTCTTCCTTCAGCAAATGGAGCTCATGCTTGAGGTACAACATTAAATTTTAAGTTGTTATTAATATTATTACTTCTTTGAAAAAACGGGTTTATTTCAATTTGATTTACTGCTGGGGCAAAATTATCATCGTTAAATAAACAAAGGTCTGCTAATTTATCATCATAAAAATTTGAAATACCAATTGACTTTATATAACCTTTACTTCTTAAAAATTTTAAAGCTTCCAAGGATTCTCTATAATAACCAAATGGTTGATGAATAAGAATTAAATCTACATACGATACTTGTAATTTTTTTAATGAAACCATGAAAGAATCAATCGTTTTATTATAATTATAATTACTAACTCAAATTTTTGTAGTTATAAATATATTTTCACGTCCAATATTAGTTTTGGATAATGCATTACCAACAGCTTCTTCATTATAATAACTTTGTGCAGTGTCAATTGCTCTATAACCTGCATCTAGTGCATTTAAAACCGCTTCTTCACATTCTAATAAATTTGTCATTTGATAAGTACCAAATGAAATAATTGGCATTTCATTACCATCATTTAATCTAATTTTTTTCATAATCTACCTCCAATTTATATTTATATTATTTATATTATTAGATTAGAGTTACTCTAAGTCAAGTTATTTAAGAAAAAAAAAAAAATATGGTATATTTGAATTAGGTGAAAAAATGAGTAAAAAATATTATATTAATGATATATGTAAGATTTATAATATTTCAGAACATACTTTAAGATATTATGATAAAAAAATGGTATTAAACTGTTTTAAAAGGGATCAAAATGGTTATAGATACTTAGATGAAAATGATTTAAAAAAAATTGAATTAATAATATGTTTAAAAAAAACAAATTTAAGTTTAAAAGAAATAACTTTATATTTAGAACTAGTTAATAAAGGTGATTCAACAATGAAAGAACGATATGAAATTATAAAAAATCAACTTAAAATTGCAAAAGATTTAAAAATGGATATAGAGTTACAAATTAAATATTTAGTAAAAAAAGTTGATATATTTAAAAAAATTTTAAATAATGATTAAAAATTATTGCATTAGACTTAGTCTAATGCAATATAATTTTTTTTATAATTAGTAGATAAATATTTCTATTAATTATAAAAAGGAGTTTTTTATGAAAAAATTATTAAAATTATTTAGCGTAATATTTAGTAGTAATATATTTTTAATAAATACAATAAGTTGTAGCAATAAAAGTGAACAAGAATATAATTTAACAGATAATACAAGAAAAGATACTATAGTTATTTATTTCTCATGATCAAATAATACGAAAAGTATAGCTAACTATATATCAAGTAAATTAAATTTGGATAAATTTGAATTAAAAAGAAAAAAAGATTATCCAAAAAATTATAATGAACTATCTTTAGAAGCTAAGAATGAAGCAATAAATAACTTAAGACCTGAACTAAAAGAAACACCAGACTTTATAAAAAATTATAAATATATATTTTTAGGTTTCCCGATTTGATGACATTTAGCACCAATGATAATTGGGAGTTTTTTAAATTACTATAATTTAGATAATATACATATATTACCATTTATGACTTCTTCTGGATATTTAGAAGAACACAGGCAAAGAGCAATACAATATTTAAATGATAATTCCACAAAAGGTACTATAATTGAAAAGGAAATTTTTTCAACTAATTTAGTTAATGTTGAAAATTGAATCAAAGATATTTATGTGCCTTTAACTGTAAGTTCTTAAAACTATTATGATCATAGTACTTATTTTTTAAATATATAGATTATTAAAAAAATAAACAGATACATATTAAAGTAAAGCATTAATAAAAACAAATTAGTTATTTAGATTATACAACCTTATAGAAATTATATTGGTAATACTTTTATTACTAATATATTAAATATAAAGGTTGTTTTTATTTGATAAAATAAATTGCTACAAAATAATAGCAATAAAACGTAATTTATTAGAAAAAATGTTAATATAAAAAAGATAAAAAACGTAAAAATTAAATTTAAAAGTATTTTTACTCTGGTATAACAATAATTAAAAGTATTTATTATTAATTATTTAAAAATAAAATTCAATTATCTAACTTCTAAGGGTATTAATTATGTGCTAAAAGATTTAAAAAATAATCTAAATAATATAAAGAAGCAAAAAAAAATATTAATATTTAAAAATTTATAATTAAAAGATAGGAGTATAAAATATTTTTTTAAAGAAGATCTTTTTTTTCTAAATTAATCAAAAAATAGATGGAGATATAGACAAGTGAAAAAGTTTTAAAAAAATTTTTGACTACTAAAATTAGAAATTAAATTTTATTTTTTTTAATTACTTCCATTTTGCTCTTTTTAAATTTATAAATTTTTGTATTATTATACCAATTAATGAAAAAATTTATGTGTTTATAGTTTTCATTAAACTTCATTATATAGTATTAATGTAATTTAAATTTTCTCCTTTTAAACAACCAAACAAATATTTTATTTTTATATTAAATAATGAGTTATCTATTCTAATCGTTAATTTATACTTTTCGTTATTTTATTTTGTCTTTTACCTAAGAGTTTATATATTATTATTCATAATTTAAATTTGGTATAAAATTAGTTATATTAGATTTGTTTAATGTGTCTACAACTAATTAAATATCTTTTTTTAATAAGCATCAAGACTCTATTTTTTAGTATTATTACTAATAGATGCAGATAAATATTAATTAATACCTTTAGCTAATACACCATTATCATAAACATCAATTTCTATTAGGCTGTATTGTTCTTAACTATAAATTTGCTTAACTAGATCAATAAATACATTTAACCTTAGTATTCTATGACTTATGTTTACTTTTTATTAAATTATTTAAAGTATAAAACCTAAATTTTTTAAATGAAGTATTAATATTAAGTAATTGATATTAAATACTTTTATAAGAAAGAGATATTTTTTTATTAAATTAAATAAAAATAACTATATTAAAATAAATTCGATTTATGCTTTTAAATGGCTATAATTACACATTATAAAAAAATTATTATAAAAAATGTTATATGTATTATATAGTTCTTACTTTGATTGTTGTGTTTAATAACTTATTTTGTTAGAAAATGTTTTTTCTTGTTCTTTTCTCTTGTTTTTGACTCGTTATTATATAATCTCTCTTTTTATGTCATTATATAGATTTTTTTTATTATTATGATTTTTCATTCCATAATTATATTAACAAAGATTTATTTTTAGTTCTTTTTAAATATCAATGAGTATTATAAAGTCATTATCTTTTTAAGTGTATTTAACTTATTAATTAAATTTATAACTTTTCATTAAATAGTTATTTAACCTTATTTTTTAAATTAAGTAAAGTTAATTTTATTTTTTCTTAATGTTAGAATTTCTTGTTGTACACAATTTTTTGTTTCTGTTGCACTATTAGTTTATTGTTAATATTTTCACGTCTAATATAAAAGTGAAATACAAATATTATTAAATTAAATATTTATTTATAATTTTTATTTAAATTATAAGTAGCTTCTTCTTGAAAAATATAATTTTTTATATAAGCAACATAATTAACATCTAAGTTATTTTTTAAATTTAATAAGTTTTTTTAATAATACTTTTTATTAGAATAGTTAAATTTAATTTATTAAATAAATAATCAATCAACAAAATAAATCTAAGTGGACAGGTACAAAAGTATTTTTTTTAAGATCAGTAGAGTTATTTAATTAATATAAATCAATTTAGAATATCAAAGTACATCAAAAAAATATATCTATAAAATATATTTAAAAGTTAAGATAATATAAAAAAATATTGTTATATATCATTTATTTTTTTGTTATATATTTGTAAATTATTAATAAAAAATAATCTTTTCACAGATGCATATTATAATAATAATGTATTTAAAAATACTTTAATACTTGGATAATTGTTTTATTTTTATTTTTTATAGCAGAATTATTGTTTTATTAATATTAAAAAATTAAATTTATTTATTTAAGTAGGAGATAGACATTTGTTTTGTATCATTGTAAATAACAACTTTTATTATGTTGTAAATGTTAGAGATAATAAAATTTTACTTGGATTTAACTTTGTAAGAGATGCTTTTGCATACATTGCAGAACTATATATATCTAATAATTATATTTTAAAAACAAGTATTGTACTTATAAAAGTACCTGTATATATAAATACAATTAAATATAACCCTAATTATAATTTTTTATATAATGAATTAATGTTTGTAGAGCTTAGTAATTTATGAATATATCCTAACTTATTACATAATTATAATTATCATGACACTTATGGTTACAATAACATCCAAAATTATGAATCTAATGAAGTAATCGAAGAAAAATTTGATGAAGAAGTAAAAAAAGAAGAGTTAATAAAACAAATCCAACCAGAAGTTTTAAATTCTATAAAAATAAAAAATTTAAAAAATAAACAATTTGAAAAGTTAAAAAGTGAAAATAATATAATCAATGATAATATCAAAAAGAAAAAAAGTTCTAAAAAACTTTACTGAGTTATATTTTTACTAATAATTATCTTATTAGTATCATCTTTAATAGGGGTTGGATTATATTTATTTTTACTTAATAATAATTCTAATGGTAATACAAATAATGGTAATAATCCTAATAATGAAATAGAGAAAATATTTGATAATAATGAAATTGATTTTATAAAAAAAATAGATTATGTTAAATCAATCTCATATGATGAACAAATAAAAGATCTAGAAGTTGTTGATAAAAATTATGAAGACGAGTTTATTGTTACATTTGATACAACAAATAATTTAATTAATATTGAAGTTAAAGAAGAAACTTTAATTGGTAATTATAATTTAAAATTTAAAACAGTTGAGTTTAATTTAGAAGAACAGATAAAGATAAATGTTAAAGAACCAGTAAATATATTTGATAAAGATATATCTCCAATAAGAGTTACTGTAAATACTAGTTTAGAAATAAATTATAACAAGCAGGTAGATGAACTTCAAATTGTATCTTACTCTAAGCTGGGTATTGTAAATGCTTCAATAAATACAAATAACTTTAAAGTGATTTTAAATGGATTAGATATTGGAGAAACTACAATAACTTTTAGTGCTACTAATGCATTAAAAGAAAGCATTATAGTAATTGTCTATAATGATGAATCAAAAGAAAAAATAAATTTAGATAAGAAAGAATTAACATTAGATATAATTGATGGAGTCAGACCAAAAGAAACTATATCTTATAATAGTAAAATTAATAATTTAAAATTAAAACAAAGTCCTGATTTCTTAAAAGTCACAATTGAATCATCAATTATTATAGTTGAAGCTTTAAGCGAGGGATTCAGTAATTTAGAGTTTTATGCAGATAATGCTATAGAATCAGAATTTCTAAAAGTAAATGTTAATGAAATAAATACCCCAATAATTGATGAAGTTAGTGATATAGAGTTATCAATTAAAGATGATCCAATCAATAAAACAGTACAGATAAAAAATAAAATCGAAGGAGAAAAATTAGATATCAATAATAAATCATCAAATATAGCGGAAGTAACTTATGATGATAATAAAAGTGTCTTGACTATAAAACCTTTAGAAATTGGGTCAACTAATATTACTTTGAAATACAAAAATGCAACAAATAGATATTTTAAAGTAACAGTTGTTGATTTATTTGATATATCTAAATTTGAAATAATAATGGATTACGTACAAGGTTTTGAAGAAAAAACAAAAGATCAAGATTTAAATGATAAAGACAAAGAACTTTTGATTTCAGAACTTTTTAAATTAAATGGTTATGTAAATAATGAATATAAAAAATATAAAAATGACTTAATTCTAAATAACTTTCACACAATTCAAGGTCAAAAAATAAATAGAAAATTTAACTTATCTTCAAAATCAGGATCTAAATTAGTTAAAGGAAAATTAGTAGATGTATTTTTTAGAGCCAGCCCTTTAGATTTATCAGACAAGGAAAACCAAATAAAAACTGTTGGTTCAAATATAACAGATTTAAAATCAAATGAACTATCTGATAAGAACAAAGTAAGTAATAGCATTTTGCAATATTTTATAAGTTTAAATAAAGATTTAAATCCAATGAACATTAAAAATGTAGAGATTAAGAAAGGTTCAGCTGTTAACAAAAACTCTAGTGGGAATGCAGAAGGATTATATAATTTAATAATTAAAGCAAAAGATAATCAAAATGATATAAAAAATGAAACTAGTTTTAAATTTGGTGTATTTTGAATCGAAGGTAAGGAATTTTTTGTTGATATCGAATCTTTATTTAATTAGTTATATTTTTGAAATATTTTATTAATAATATATCTTAATTATTTATTAAAATTATTTGTAAAAAATAAAACTATGTTAATAATTATGTTAATTTATAAGCAACAAATAAAGCACTAGTACTCCTTTTTTTTATTAAATTCAAATACTAGCTATAGCTAGTATTTTATTTGTGTTTTCCTAATGGAAAATAAATGAAAAGAGTTATAGAGATGTTGAAAAATTATAATAAAGTTGATAATTTTATGAATTATAGATTATTTTAAAATTCAGATGATAATCAGCCAAAAGATTTTAAACCTTTAGTTGATTATATAACTGGATATGGTTTAGCATTTGTTACTGCAATTTGTACTATAGCTACAATTTATTTAACTTTTATATTAATAAAATTGGCTTAAGAATGAGTAAAGCATCAGCAAATAGAGAAATTGAAGAAAGAAGTGCTGCATTAAAAGATATAATATGAGCTTTAATAGGTGCAGGATTGGTTTTCATTGCTGGATCAACTGCTGGTGTTTTTGCAGCTATATTTTTTTCATAATAATAAAAAGGAGGATAAGAAATGTTTGATTGAATACCGGATTTAATTATGACGGGAATTTTGAATATCATTTGATTAATTTTTATTCAAGGTCCCTTATCATTAATTTCTGCAGTTCACAAAGTTTTTGTATATTTAACAACAGGAATAGTATATGACATTATTTTTAATGGAAAAAAAGACTTTGACATTAAAAATATTCCAACTAGTTTTTGAGCGTTTTGTATTCTAGGTTTGTTTTTATCAGTTTTAATATTTACAATTCAATATTTTACATATACATTTAACGAAGATTTACAATTAAAAGAAAGAATTGCTAAGTCTTTAAAATCTACAGGATTAGCTATAGTATTTGTGTTTTTTATACCAATTGGTTTCTATGGTATATTATTTTTAATTGAGTTTTTAAATAAATCTTTTCAATTAAGTTTTGGTACAAATAGTAGAAATTTAGCTGATATTTTATATAAACTTGGTGATAAAAATTGAGATGGAAGCAATGTAGTTGTTCCAAATGATTATGGTTCACCAGATAATATCAAAGACTATAATATGATAGTTGAAATTCTTGGTGTATGATTTTTACTTTATTATTAATTATGCTGTGTATGGGAGTTGTGCAAAAATTAATAGAGTTATTTTTATTATTTATAATTGGTCCATTGGTTGCAGCATGAATGGTCAATGATCATGGAGCAAGACTAAAACAATGAAAAGATATGACAATGGCTAAAAGTCTTATTAGTATTGGTAACATATTAAGTTATATGATAATGATAAATTTTTTAACATTATTTATAACTAATATAAGTCAAGGGACTACTTTTAAAGATTTTAGTTTTATAGAAAGAAGTTTTGTATATGTTGTAGTAATATTAGGTACATGTACTTTCTCACTTGTAGCACCACAGTTGGTTGCTTCATTTACAGGTGGAGAAGGTATAAGTCATGAAGAAGGTAGAAATAGTATTTTAAGTGCAATGCATGGTGGTAATATTTTTAAAACAGGTGCTAAAGCATTAGGGTGAGCAGCTGGTGGAAGTGCTGTATTAGGTTTATTAAAGGGTAAAAAAGGTAAAGAAGGATTAAGTGCCGCAAAAAGTGGATTAGATAATTTAAAAAAAGGTCAAGATATGATGCAAAAACAAAGAGCTAGTGGAATACCAGGGTTTTTTGGAAAAATGGCAAGAGCAACAATGAGTGGGGCACATAATGTAAAAAGTATGTTTAGTGGACAAGGTTGAAGTAATTTAGGAGCAGCACTTGGAGGTGCAGCAGCAGGAGTTGGTGCAGCAATTGTTGGAAATACAGCAGGAGTATTTAAACAAAAAAGAGATGCTTCAAATGAGACTTATGGAGAAACATTAAAAAGAAATAGTAAAAAATATAGTGATAATTATAAAGATTTAAAAAATACAATTAAAAATTCTAAAAAACAAGTTATAAAAGCAAAACAAAAAGGAAGTATGTTTGCTGAAAGTGCAAAAGAAAACTTAAAATTCCAAGAAGCACAAATGGAAAGACTAAGAAAAAAACGAATTAAAAACGAAAAAAGATTAGGAAAACATAATAAAAAAATGAATAAATAAGGAAAATGTGTTTAAAATCACATTTTTTTATTATAATAATAGAAAGAAATAAAGGAGATAAAAAGATGGGTATATTTAGAGCAGCAGGTTGGTTATTAGGAGTTCCAAGTGCAGAAGATAGAGAAACTAGAAGAAATTTTAATCAACAATGTAGTAAAATATGAAACAAAAAAGTGGATTATATAAATAATATGTTAGAATCGATATTTCCAGACGAAATGTTGGGTGGAGGAGCTTCTTTGCTTGATAGTTTTCCTAAGGAATTTGTATAATATAATAGTATTTATTTAGATAAAGTTATTAATCATTATTTATATGATTTTATTGAAGAATATGAAGTTGCTAAAGATGAAGATTCAAAAGATGAAATTGATAAAAAACATTTAAGAGGAATTTGAAAACAAAAAAAATCAATTGAAGATTTAGAAAAATTAATCGAAACAATTGAAAGGGAAGAAGAATTTGATAAACAAAAAGCTATTAAAACTCAAATGGTAAATCAAAATAATAATAATCTTGATAAAGAAATTGAGATATTAAAACTGCAGAAAGAGATATTAGAATTAAAAGCAAAACTTGGAGAAAAAGATATAGACAGGGAAAAATAGGGGTAAAAGAATGAGTAAAGAAATTGTTGCATGAGAAAATGCAATTATAATAAATAATAAAAATAAGAATCAATTTAGATTGTGTTATATATGTAAAACTGAGATGAATCATGGCACCAAGTGAAATAGTGATTTAAATCAACATAATGGTTGAAACATAGATCATATTGACGTTAATGAAAGTAATGATATTTCGAAAAATTTATGTGCAGTTCATTATGAATGTAATTGAAAAAAAGGCAATAAGGATTACACACAATTGTATAAAGACGCTAAAAACTTAAATTGAACAATAGAATAAAACATCTTATATTATTAGGCAAATAATTTAATAGTTTAAAAAAGGTATAGAAAATAATTCAGAACATTAACAAAAATTGCAAAATTATATAAAAAATAATGTTTATTATATTCATATGGTAATTTTAAGGTATAAATTTTATAGAATTGAGACTTTAAAATTACAAAATGCATTAGAATTAAAGAAAATTATATTAAAAGACAAAGATAGGAATGATAAATTTGAAAAGAATTGAGATTAAAAATTATAGATGTTTTAAAAGTGTTACTCTTGATTTTGGTGTGGAAAATTTTTTTATAGGGGAAAACAATACAGGTAAAAGCTCTTTACTAAAATTATTAGATTCTTTATACAAAAATAAGTATTTAAATTTTAAAGATACTTATTTATCTGATTATTCTTTAGAAGATTTACAATACGATATAAGTAAACCGGTAGAATTTCTTTATTACTTTACAAGACCTATTGATAAAGGAAAGGAAAAAAATTTTTTTGAGTATATTGAGTTAAAAAATATAGATAAATATATATATCCTTTAATTACTAAATTTGCAACAGTGTCATTAGATCATGAAAATATTGTATTATTTGAAATAGACTACATTTACTATGAAGACAGTTTAAAAATTAAATACATAAAAATTAAAGAATTTATAAAACCAAACTTTTTAAGTAATAAAAACATTTATAATGATATTGCATCATTAACTAAAATACTAAATAGTGAAGACCATATTATTTTATTTGATAAAGAAGTTAATTATAAACATGATCATAATGATAAAACTATTAGAAAAAATTATGAAGACATTACCTTATTTTTTCTAAATTTTTCAAATCTTTCTTTAAGTTTTGATATATTAATAAATTTATATAGTTTAAATATAAATAAAAAGGATGAAAAAGTTGGAGATTTAGTAGAAAGATTACATACTCAGAGAAGTTTTCCAAGAAATATTCATACTAAATATCTTGCCCCTTTAAGACCTATATTTAAAGATTATTATTCATTAAAGGAATTGCAAAACAATAAAGACCTATTATTTTTGCTACAGTTAAGAAAGAAAAAAAATATTTTAAATGAGATTAATAGTTTTTTTAGTAAAACAGGTATGCTTAAGGAAATTAAACTTGAACATGAAAGTAGTAGATTAATTTCTGAACTAATATCTTTACAGTATGAAAATATTTTGAAAAAAGGTTTGAAAATCTCTATATCGGGTACAGGGGTGTCTCAAATTATACCTATTTTATATGAATTGTATAATGCTCATAATGATAAAATATTTATAGAACAACCTGAAGTACATCTTCACCCAAAAGCTCAGGCTGAGCTTGGTGAAATTTTTGCAAATTACTTATTTAAAAATAATTTAAAAAAATACTTATTGAGAGATCAACTATTTATAGAAACACATTCTTTGCATATATTAGATCGTTTAAGATTCTTAATTAAAAAAAAATTAAATGAAAAAGAACATAAAGAAGATGTAGGAGTTTCAATATTTTATTTAGAAAATAAAGTAAATGAAGTGATTGTAAATACAATTTCAATTAATTCTTCTGGTAAATTTAATGGTAATATGGAAAACTTTTTTAAATTTTTTATAGATGAAAGTATAAATAATTTAGAAATATAATTATGGAAAATATAATAATAGATCTGAATATAATTCTAGATATATTCGATTTAAAAAATAAGAGAAAATGTATATCTGAAATTACAAAAGAAAGTTTATTAAAGTTAATTAATAAAGGTAAAAATTTCAACTTAATTATAGCAGGTAAAAAGATGTTTAATGAAATGACTGGTTTTGATAATGAGTTGTATAATGATGCATCAAAAATTAATTTTATTAATTTATTAAAATATAAAACTTATAGTAGTGATTCAATTAATTTGGTTATTGATATCAACAATGATAACTTAAATAATAAAATCGAGAGTTTTATTGTAAATAATTGAAAAGTAAGAAAAGATCAGGTTTATACAAAAAGGCTAAAAGGTGATCCACATATTATATTTGTGGCATACGAATATAAAGTTAAATACTTATTTACAAGAGACGTGGCATTAGCTAAAAAAATAAATAAAAACTTTATTATATATTTCAAAAATGCAAATTTACCAAAAGTTTTCTGCAAGTGTTTTTTACAAGTTCCAAATAATTTTTATATAGATAAGGAAATTGTTATATAATATTAACAGGTGATAAAATGAAAAATGAAAATATGATCATTTATGAAATTGAAAATAACTATAAAAATAAAGAAATAGAAATAAGAATAAAAGAGATAAATAAATTATATGATTTTGAAAATGAAAATTTTAAAATTGAATAATTATGTTATTATATAAGTAGCAAATAGAGCACTAGTGGAACTAGTACTCTATTTTTTTTATTTTCATTTAATACACATACTAGCTTCTGCTAGTTTTTTATTTGTGATTTTCCCCGGGGAAATAAATGAAAAGAGGAATTAGATGGAAAAAGAAGAATTAATAAAAGGCGATTTTAAAATAAATATTTATTTAAAAATAGGTGAAAAAACAATTAATTTAGGCAACGAAGAAGACAGAAATTATTTTATAGAATGTTCAAATAATGGTACTTTATCAAAAGAAGTGGTAAATGAGTATTTTAAATTAATATATGAAGCTCTTGCTGAATTGGAGGATATTAATGATGGAATCAAATAACTTAAAAATAATTTTAGAATTATCAAATGATGAAAATAATAATCCTATAATAGTTTTATCAAATCAAAGTAATAAACCAATTGAATTTTTTAATAAAATTAATATAGACGAACTTAATTTTAGTCAAAAAAACCAATATAATGAGTCTATAAATAAAGCTATAAAGGAGTATAAAATTAATATGACTAAATGTGCGAAACAAATTGAAGCCTTAAATAATGAATGACAAGAAAAATTTGATCAAGAAATGCAAAAACGTGATCAAGAAATTAAGGAACTTAAGGAAAATAATGAAAGAGAAATGCAAAAACGTGATCAAGAAATTAAGGAACTTAAGGAAAATAATGAAAGAGAAATGCAAAAACGTGATGAAGAAATGCAAAAAATAGTTAATGTTCTAAAAAAGAATAATATTGATTTTGAAATGTAACTTTATGTTATTATATAAGTAGCAAATAGAGCACTAGTGGAACTAGTACTCTATTTTTTTATTCCCTTTAATAACATATACTAGCTTCCACTAGTTTTTTATTTGTTATAGAATTGAGGTACATAGATGAAAAAATTAGTATTAAGTTTAATAGCTTTATTTAATTTAAATGGGTTTTTAATTTTAAATCCTAAATATTATGTTAATAAAGTTGGAAATTTTGAAAGTATTAAAAATGATATAAATGAGATTAGTACAAGAGGTGATAGTTATAATCCCACATTCCCAACTATAAGTAAAAGTAACTTGAATATAACTGCAAATGCTCATATATTTTCAACTTCTGGTGGTGATCATGGAGACGTTAAAGAATCAGGTTGAATTAGCATAATAAATATGTTGGATTATGCAAGAAGTGTTGGAGAGTTTTTAAATAATTATAGTAGTATTAGTTATCAATTTGATGCAAGTTATTATCATGACGCTTATGGATATAGTAGTTGAGGTTGATTTAGAGATAAATATAATAAAAATTACAACTTAAAAACTTTACGTGATGCAGGTTCTGGTGGAATAATGTATGAAAGAGATCAAGTATATAAAGAAAATTATCATTCAACAAATAGTAGAAGTAAATATAAGTTAAGAATATCGGGTAATTCTATACAAGGGTATGTAGAAGGACATGCTTGGGGTTATGTAAAACACACTCCTGGAACTAATGGTATTGATGTAAAAGATGAACCAATAATTCATTCTGTTACAATTTATTCTAGTTTTAATCAAAGTAATATTGAAAAAAGATAACTTCTTCAATTAATGATACATTTAATACTAATGGGAAAATAATAAGTGATACTTCTCTAAATATAAGTAACCAGGAAAAAAATGGTGAACAATATAATAAAGATTCTAATAAAGTAAAGAAATAAATAAAAAGATGGATTATCTTTATTCAAAATATAATGATATATAGAATAAACAACCTTAAAGAGACCATATTAGTGATACTTTAAATACTATTATATTCAAAAGAAAGGTTGTTTTTTATGCCAAAAATAATAGATAAAAAGATAAAATTAATAGCTATAAAAAAATTTTTAAATGGTGAAAAACCAAAGTTAATAAAAAAAGATTTAAATTTAAAAAGTGGAGTTGCTCAAATATATCAATGAGTAAAAAGATATAATATTAATGAATTAGAAAGTGAATTAGATTATTCGCCTTGTGAGGTTAATATTTATATGCAGAAAGATATAGAAAATAAATTAATTAAAAAAAAATCAAAAACTTGAAAAAGAGATTAAAAACTTAAAAAAAAAGAAAAATTGAATGACAGGACTAAAATAGAATTCTTCGAAAAGTGCATGCCTTCTTGCATGAATTTATCAAAAGAACAGATGAAGATACAGACAAGTAAGAAGGTTTGAAAAAATGATGCCTATAATATTATTTTTTATGATAACTCAGTTGAGCTTAGTTTAAAGGATAAATGTAAAGCACTTTTTTGTATATTACTCAAATTATGCTAAGTGTTAAATAAAATATCATGATATTTTATCAAGAGGTAAGACAACTAAGTTAAAACGAAAGTATAATAAACGTGCAATTGAATTAATTAATAAGTTCACTAAATTAAATGGTGCTTCAGGCGCTCGCAATGTAAGTTCTTGAATTACGGACAATCATGCAGTTAACATTAGTTATAAAATAGTAAACGAACTAAGAAATAAACATCGCTTGCAAAATTACCAAAAATTAATAGAGTTGCAAAAAAATATACTAGTGAAAGGGGCAATGTGCCAGACTTAATTAAAAAAAGATTTTAAATCACAATATAATTTTCATAAAATTGGTTTGGATGGTTCTTATCTAGATCTTATAATAAATGGGAACAAAACAAAAATATTATGAGAATTTGCATACAATTGATACAATCGAGATATGATTGCTTACAATTTTGATTTCAGTGAGAATTCGCAAGTAGTAAGTAATTATAAAGTTGATTATTCAATTATCCAAATGGATAGAGGTACAGCAAACACTTCTAATATGGTTAAAAACATAATTGAACGTTACCCAAATTTTGTTTTATCAATGTCAGAAGCTGGTTTTAAACATAATGCTCCGACAGAAGCATTAAATGGTTGATTTAAGGAATGTTTTTTTGCAGAATATGGAAATATATTTCTTATTATCCAAGAATTTTTAAATAAATTTGATGAATTTATTATTAAAAGAAACTCTTTACAAACTTACATATACAATAAAAAAAGAAGCCAAATAATATAAAATTTTTAGGTCTCTTTAAGGTTGTTTATTCTGGTTTTTAATAGTTTTTTATTCTTGAATATTTAAGCTTATTACAATTAATTTTTAAAAAATATATTAATATTGTATAATTTTAATGAAAAGAGGATTATAAAATGAAAAAATTAATGAGCATAACTTCGTTATTAGGGATATCAGTTTATTCAATATCAACAACATTTACAGTAACATCTTGCTCTACAAATGGAGAAGAAAAAAAACAAGCAACAGAATTAACCTATGTTGATGGAAAAACTGATTCAGAATTTGTTAATTTATTAAAAAACGATAATAATTTACAATTATCAAATGGTGGTGATACAAATACATATAGAAATTTCAAGTTGAGTGAAGATAATAAAGGTTTAGGTGATGATTATGGCGATACAAAAAATAATTTATTTGAATTTAAGCTTGGAGATTTATTTAGTTTAGAAGGTACTGCAATGTCTAAATTTGATAATCAAGCACCATTTTTCGAACAAACAAAGGACTTAAAAGAAGTTGATGGAAATGATGAACATTTAAATGGTTGAAACACTTTTACAATTAAAGGTAATAAAGGAGATACTGAATTTAAATTAAATTGTTTTTATATAAAAGTTAATATAAATTATGATGAACAAAAAATGGATTTATTAAGTGTAGATCACTTATTTTATAAAACAATTAAAATAAGTTAAATATTATTTTTAATTAAAAAAATAATAATAAGTTAAATATATTAAATATAGCAAGCAAAAAGTAAGCTTAGTAGACCAGTATAAAAATACTGGTTTTTTGTGTTAGAAAGGAAACAATAAATTTATTTAATTAAAATTAAGCTCTATGTATAAACTTACAATATTTTTAAAAAGTTTAATACAGCATGCATTAATAATTTAGTTTATATTTAATATTTATAAGTGTAAAATATCTATATGAAAAAAGAAAAATTTACATACCATACTATTGCAAAAAAAGCTGGTGTAGGTGTAGGAACTGTTTCAAGATATTTTAATAATTATAATATATCTGAAGAATCAAGAAAAAAAATTAAAAATATATTAGATGAAGTCGAATATGTACCTAATTATGCAGCTTCATCTATTAAAAAACCAAACAAAGATGTATACTTAATACTACCATTTAATAGTGAAGAAAAAGCGAATATGGAAATAGTAAATGGTGTAAAAAAATCTTTATCAGAAGAGAATTACAATTTTTTTGTATTCATTTCATCAGGTGACTCTAACAATTATCAAAAAGATTTAAAAACTTTAGAGTATAGAAATTCTTACGGATTAATATTATTACTACCAAAACAAACTACAACTGAATTATATGATCAAATTAAAAAAATTAGAACAACAAAAGTAATAGTTTATAATAGACAAATTGATAATGTTTTATCAGAAGGTATAGAAGATAACCAAATTTTCACGGAATTAGCTTTTAAAATAGATCATACATACAATAACAAAAAAATTGTATTTATAGGTATAACTGATGATGATTTAACCACAGGAAAAATTAGAAAATCTAACTTTATTAATAATATTGTAAATAACAAAGTCGTATCTTATCAATTAAAAAGCAACTCATATGATGATGTTATGAAAGTTATTAAAAGTATAATAAATATAGATAAACCCGATATTATTGTTAGTGCAACACATACAATTGCTTTATCTGTACATAATTATTTAACTGAAAAAAACTTAAGAAATAAATTTATATTAACTGATATTACAAGATTAAATAAAACACAATTTATTAAAAATTTTGATATAAACATCGTGATAGATTATTATTCATTAGGATATAGACTTGGAAATAAATTACTAAATAAATCTATAAAAATGGAAAAATTATTTAAAATTTTATAAAAAGGTATATAATCAAATTATTGGAAACGTTTCCAATAGAAAGGTTATATTTTTTTATGAAAAAGAAAAAAGACGAGAAGATTGATTTTAATCTTAAAGAGTGGTCAGAAAATCTTGTTAATTATTTAGGTGGTAAAGACAATATTTTATCAGCATCTCATTGTTTAACAAGATTAAGATTAGTTCTAAAAGATGAAAATATTATAAATAAAACTGAAATAGAAAATATGAAAGGTGTTAAGGGTACTTTTAGAGCTTCAGGTCAATTTCAAATAGTAATTGGTACAACTGTAGAAACTTATTTTAAAGAATTTGTAATTGTTTCTGGAGTAGAAGGTGTTTCAAAAGAAGAAAATAAAAAAATTGCAAATCAACAACATGGTAATTGGTTTTTAAAAAGTTTAAATTTTTTAGGTGAGATATTTATTCCAATTGTGCCAGTACTAGTTGCAGGTGGGATAATTTTAGGATTTAGAAATATTCTTGAAGCAGATTTTGATGGATTTAAAATTGTTGAATCTGGTCAGTTTTGGAAAGGACTAAATGATTTTTTATGAATACCAGCTCAGGTTTGTTTTTGGTGGTTACCTGTACATATTTGTTGAAGTATTTTTAAGAAACTTGAAGCAGATCAAGTTTTAGGTATAGTCGTAGGTCTTTGTTTATTAGTGCCTCCATTATTAAATGTATATGAAGTATCAGGGGCAGCAGGATCAGAAGGTAAATTTGAGTGAATATGAGATATAATGGGTAAATTAGAAAATGGATCATTTGATTGAGGGTTTATGAAGTATCCATGGAAAATTCAATATACAGCACAAGTTATTCCAGCTTTTGCAATTGGGATTGTTGGTGCATATATTAATAAATGAATTAAAAGAAAATCTCCTGCAGTTGTTAGTCAAATTTTAGTCCCTTTAGTTACTATTTTACCAACATTTACATTAGCAATGTTTGTAATTGGTCCATTTGGTTTCATAGTAGCATCAGTAATTAGCTTTGGTATATCTTGAGCATTTACTAACGCAATTGCCAAATACATATTTGGTTTTATAATAGGTATTATTTATGCTCCAATTGTTTTAACAGGTGTTCATCATTTATTTAATGCTGTATTTGTACAAGATACTATTCAAAATGGTGGTAATTTCTTATTTATTGGAACTTGTGCGCAAGCAATTGCTCAAGGTAGTGCAGTATTAGGTTATATTATAATGAATAGAAAAGATCCAAGATCAAAAGATGTTGGTATCCCTTCAGTAGTTTCTGCATATTTAGGTGTTACAGAACCTGCAATGTATGGTATAAATCTAAAACATATGTATCCATTTATAGCAGCATGTATAGCAACTGGTATAGGATTAGAAATTGCCGTAATTTCTGGAGTTAGTGCAACTAATTCAGGTAATGGTGCTTGACTAGGTATATTAAATGTACAAGTGCAATCAAAAATAAATGGTGTTACAACATGACCAGGAACTGGTTATTTATGATTTATGATTTCAATGCTAGTAACAGCTGGTGCTTCTATTGGACTAACTATAGTTCTTTCAAAAATTAAATACTTTAAAAAATTTAATATAGAGGTAAAAGCAGCTGAACTTTTAAAATAAAGTAGGTATAAAAAATGAAAAATGAATTTATTTATCAAATATTTCCTCAAACATTTTGTGAAAAAGATAATAAAAATGGGATAGGTAATATTAAAGGAATTATTTCTAAATTGAATTATATTAAATCATTAGGAATAACAAGTATTTGGATATCACCTTTAACTAAATCACCTTTCAAAGATAGTGGATATGATGTAGAAGATTATTATGAAATAAATCCTGTTTTTGGAGATATGAAAGATTTTGATTTATTAATAAAAAAGGCTAATGATTTAAATCTAAAAATAATTATTGATATTGTTGTAAATCATACTTCAAATAAACATATATGATTTAAAAAAGCATTAGAAGGTGATAAAAAATATATAAATTATTATCATTTTAAAGATCCTGTTAATGATGGTCCACCAACAAATTGAAAAAGTAAAATGGGTGGTTCATCTTGAGAATTTGTTCCAAAATTAAACAAGTATTATTTACATTTATTTTCAAAAGAACAACCAGATCTAAATTGAGAAAACGAAGAAGTAAGATTAGAAATTTTAAAAATACTTAATTTTTGGAAAAGTAAAGGAGTAAAAGGTTTTAGATTTGATGTATGTAATTTATATGATAAACCTCATATATTTGAAGATGACTTAGAGGGTGATGGTCGAAGATTTTATACCGACGGAGCTCGCTTAGAAAATTATTTGAAATTTATGAATAAAAACTCTTTTAATAATGAAACTAACTTTTTTACAGTAGGAGAAATATCATCAACTACAAAAGAGAAGTCAGTGAATTATGCTAAAGTAAATAATAATGAACTTGATTGTGTATTTACATTTTTGCACTTAAAAGTCGATTACATAAATAATAATAAGTGAACTTATACGAAACCCAATTTAACCTCTTATTGAAATACATTGAAAGAATGACAATTATATTTCCAAAATAATGATTCCACATTAGCTCTCTTTATGAATAATCATGACCAGCCAAGATCAATTTCAAGATTTGGAGATGATAAAAATTATTGATACCAAAGTGCAACCTCTATTTTTGGGTTTACATCATTATTAAAAGGTGTTCCTTTTATATACCAAGGTGAAGAGATAGGTATGACTAATATGAGTTTTAATAGCATAAGTGATTTTAAAGATATTGAAACATTAGGTAATTCAAAAGAATTATTATTAGACCATAATGAAGAAACTGTATTAAAAATATTAAGTTCTAAATCTCGTGATAATGCTCGTAGTGTAATGCAATGAGATAATTCGTTAAATGCAGGTTTTTCAAATGCTGAAAAAATTGATTTATTAATAAATAAAAATTATAAAATAATAAATGTAAATAACCAAATTAATGATGAAAGTTCAGTATTTAATTTCTATAAAAAACTTATAACATTGAGAGTTTCTGATGAAATATTTACAAAGGGTAAAGTAGAGTTTGATGATAATTTAGACTATTGTTATAAAAGAATAATTGACAACAGAGAAATTTTAGTTATTACTAATTGAACATCAAAAAACAAACCTTTGACTTTAAACATTAACAACTACAAAATAATTATTAATAATTATCAAAATATAAATTTCAAACATTTATTACCTTATCAATTGTTAGTTTTAGAAAGATTTTAAAATGAAATTAAATGAAAGAGAAAACTCTAAGTTTGTAATAAACTCTAGCTGTGCAGTTTTTATTGTAACTACATTATTGTTTGTGATTAGTTGTATATATATAGGAATTTATAAAAGATTTAGTTTTTGATACATTTTTCCAATTATTATATCTATTCAATTAACACTAACAATAATATATGTTTGATATATAAAAGTTAAAATAGATATATATGGTAATTATAATAATGACAAAAATATAAAATGAATATTAATTTTAGTTTTTTTAGAACTATTTACTTTAAATTTATTTGCATTTGTTTATGGACTCTATACATATATTAAATTATTTGTTAAGAATAATAAATCAATATAGTAATATGTTGTTTAATTTTAAATAAAACTAATTATTCAAAATAAAATTTTAATATTTAATTTTACTGTAGACTTTATTTATTTTTAAAATTTAAAAAGTTTAAACTGAATAAATTTTTAAAAGTTCTCATTATAAATATTTAAAATTCTATTTTTTTTAATATTAAGGTTTATAAATTATTAATAAATACAAAGATATTAATAAAAAAGTTTAATATTATAAAGCTAATCTCCTAATAATCTTTAACGTTAAGTGTGTTATATTAAAAAAATTAGTTTTATATAACATTGTAATATTCATAAAATTCTATTTTAAATTATTATTAATACATCACAAAAATTCATAATATACTTATATTTAAAGTATAAAATATAAGTATAAAATAATTTAAGCATGTCTAATTATATAATTTATATTACTGTAAATTGAGGTAGTTATATGAATATTTATTTAATTATAATAATTTTTATTTCCATATTTATTATAATATTACTAACATTATTAATATTTCAATTTTTAAAAAATAAAAAATTATGAGACAAATATAATAATTTAAAAAATCTATTTAAAGAAATTGATAAAAGCAATAATAATAAATTTATAGATGAAAGTTATAAGTCTGATAGCACTTTTAAAGAATTTTTCTTAAACAAACTTGAATATGATATTGAAATTTATAAATCTACTCAAACAAATTATATTTTAGAAGAGTTAAGAAAAACACTTTGAAAAAATAAAAACTTTAATAAGCTTATAAAATGGTGTTCAACTAAAATTGAGTTAGGAGAAAACAACAACTCCAAATTTATAATGACTTTAAGTGAGTTTCTCTCTAACACTGGTTGAATAATAATAATGTGTTTAATAGCTTGTTGTAAATTAAAAAATGTTAGCTCAGCTGAAAAAAAATCTTGATTTGCAAATTATGGACCATTAGTCACTTTATTTTTTCATGAAAGTAATAAAACTTTTTTAAAAAATACCTGATTAATATTTGAGAAAGAAATAAAAAATAGTGCTTTTAAACCAAGACCATATAGACCTGATTTAATATTATTGACTAAAACAAGTAGTCAGTACAATTTATTGTTTCTAGAATTAAAACAATGGTCTTCTTTTGATGAACTTAATATAAAAGATTTTGATAAAAAATATAAACATCTATACGCTCAACTCAAAAATTATATAAATAACTCACCAAATAGTTCAAATAAATTAAATATAAATAAAATTGGATTATCTTATTTGTTTAATTTAAATGAGAAAGTTGTTAATAAATTTAATAAAGAAGACTTAAAACAAAATTACTCATTTGAAAATAAAAAAGAATTATTACAAAGAATATATATGTTTTTAACTAATAGCGACAATATTGTTGAAAATATAAGTATCGAAGAATTAAATAATTTTTTTAAAAATTGATAAATAAAAATTTATTAAATGCTTTATAAAATTTAATACAATGAAGATTATGTAAATATATAAATGTACATAAATAATATGGTAAAATAATTTTAGAATGCAATATATAAATATATATTTGTTAGTTTTTATATTTATATATTCATATAGAAAAGGAAAATTTATGCTTACAAGTGTTACTGATGCATTAGTTAATACATTATCATCATGAAATATCTGATCTGCAATTATTGCAACAATCAGTGTAATTCTTCTTGGTTACTTACTTGCTTATAAAAAAATATTTAAACAAGAATGAGAAAAAGTTATGATTAAAATTGTTATGGTTGTTGGATTGCCCGCACTTGCTTTAAAAGGTTTTTTAACAAATGCAAGTATTGAATCATTAAAAGAGCAACTATCAGTTTTATTAATAGGATTTGCTTTTTATACAATTATGTTGTTTATATCTAAATACTTTTTTTTAAAAAAAGAAAAAGATATTCAAGATACTTTAGCTATGTGTATTGCATTAGCTTCAACAACTTTTTTTGGTATACCAATTGTAACATCTATTTATAATGATGAGTTTACAAACATGACTGCAAATATTTTTAATATCCCGTATAGAATATTTTTATACTCATTAGCTTTTATAATTATGAGTAAAAAAAATATGACCATATCTGTTAAAAAGAAAAAAAGTGATATGACTGAAGTTGAATTGATTGAATCTAAAAAAGTAAAAAAACAAACCTTAAAAAATATTTTCGTTAATCCAATATTAATTGCAACATTCTTAGGTTTTGTAATTTGAGTTACACAACTAATACCAGGTATTAACGCTGTTTCTTATGATGGTAAAGATTACTTCTCTCCATTAAGGGTTGATAAATTATTCCCACCAATGAATAAAATATTAACAACATTACAAGCAATTTGTACACCACTAGCTTGACTTGCAATTGGTATGACAATGAACAAAGGTAATTTAAAATTAGCTATGAAGGATAAATTACTTTGATATGCTTCATTTATAAAAGTAATAATTGCTCCAACAATAATTTTAATTTTAATTATATCTGTTGCAAGTCTTGGTCACTATACAAATAGTTTTTCATTTAATTCAAAAAGTTTAGCTGCTATGGTTATTATGACAGCAGCTCCACCAGCAAATGTAGTTGTTGCATATGCCATTTCTTATAATAAATCACCAGAAATGGCAAGTAATTTAACAACATTATCAACTTTATTATCAATAATTACTTTACCAATATGAGTAGTTATTTCAACTGTTGTTGGTGCTTTACCAATGTTTGTTCAATAAAAGGAGTAGAAAATGAAAGTAATATGTTTTGGAGTAAGAGAAGTTGAAGAGAATATATTTTTAAATGTTAACAAGAATTATAATTATGAATTAACTTTAACAAAAGAACTATTAAATCATGATAATGTCGAGTTAATTAAAGGACATGATGCAGTTTTATTAAGAGCAAACTGCGTAGCAGATAAAAACAATTTAGATACCATTAAGAACTTTAATGTTAAATATTTATTAACAAGAACAGTTGGAACAAATCATATTGATTTAGATTATGCAAAACAATTAGGAATCAAAATGGCTTATGTTCCATTTTATTCTCCAAACTCTGTAAGTGAACTTGCTTTTTCTACAGGTCTAGCTATGTTTAGAAATATATTATACATGTATGATAAAATGCAAAAAAAAGATTTCACCGTGGATTCTCATATGTTTTCTAAAGAAGTCAGAAACTCTACAATTGGAATAGTTGGAGTTGGAAGAATTGGAATAGAATGTGCTAAATCTTGAAAAGGTATGGGTGCAAAAATTTATGGTTATGATTTATATAAACGTGATGATTTAAATGATTTACTTGAATATAAAACAATTGAAGAAATATTTGAATCTTGTGATTTAATTTCAATCCATTGCCCATATATTAAAGGTCAAAATGATTATTTTATAAATAAAGATCTATTTAAAAAAATTAAAAATCAAACAATAATAGTCAATGCAGCAAGAGGGGAATTAATTAATTATAATGATTTATATGATTATTTAATTAATAAAAAAATCAAACAAGTTGCACTTGATACATTAGAAAACGAATCAGAAATATTTTTTAAAAAACATAATGAAAATTTACCAAACGAAATATATCAAAAACTATATGAATTAAAACCAAGAGTATTATTCACACCTCATTTAGGAAGTTACACAGATCAAGCAGTATATGATATGGTAAAAATAAGTTTTGATAATCTAAATAATTTTATTAAATCAAATAAATGTAATAATGAAATAATATAGAAATATATTATTTTTTTTTAAAAAAGTAAATTTAATATATAAATTATATTATTTTAATACTTTTTAGAATCTTACTTAACAAATAATATATTTATATGATAAATTTTTAAAAGTACAATGGATAGCATATAAAAAAAATGTACTAATATATAACTATTCTATTTTAAAAATACTTTATATAATTAAATAGTTATTAGTTAATTATGGTTAGCTATATTTACATTGTAAAAAATCTTAAACTTCCTATAATCATTTTTAATATATTTATATAATTTATACTAATATAATTTTATGTATAATATTTCTAGATATTAACTTAGTGTAAATTAATATAAGTATTATTTAAAGTTAGTAAATAAAGGAAAAAAATGAATCTAAGAGAAAAATTAGTAAATATTTCTATATCAACCCAAAATGAAACAAAAAAAATAATAGTTGATAATTTACTTAATAGTTTTAATAATAATGTTTTTTTAAATATAGAGGACTTTTCTAAAACTTGTTATTTAAGCAAGTCTGCAATTTCTAAATTCTCCTTAAAGTTTGGTTTTAGTGGATATAGAGAGTTAATAAATAGATTGAAGTTTGAAAGAGAAAATTATAGTGAAATTATGAGTCAAAATTTACAAAGTAAATCATTTGCTGAACTAAAAAATTATTTTATAGATTATATAAATTTTTTTGATAGATATGAAAAAGACTTAGACAATGTTAGAAGTTTGTTAAATAATAAAACTATAATTGTTTCTTCAAATCAATTGTTTGAAAAGTCAAAATTATTATATTATTATTTAAGAAATAATAATAATGAGGTTGAACTTTCTGATCAATTATTTCCTAATTATAATGTAGATGTAAATACTAAGGATTGTACATTTTTATTTTTTACAGGCGGAATGGAAGTTGAAGGTATTTTTAATTTATATAATAAAGTTAAATCAAATAATAAAATAGTTTTTTTCACATCATATGCTTTATCATCAAGAATTGATAAATATGATGTAAAAATTATTTTTGATAAGGATAAAAACTCTACAAACATATTTCATAGAAGTACTATAGTAGGGTACTTAGTTTCTCAATTAATAAATAAAATAACCTAATTTCTTTTTTGGAAAGTAATTATTGAGTTGAACATTTTTATAGTAATTTGATCCTTAATTTGTAATCATCATATTAAGGAGGTATATTTATGGAATATATAAAAGTATATTCACCTGTTGATGGGGTTATTGACTCAATAACTAAATGTGATGATAAAGCATTTTCAGATAAATTACTTGGTGATGGTTTTTATGTAATACCCGATAATGGAAACTTTGGAAGCATATTTGATAAAGCTAATATATTAATGATTTTTGAGACAAAACATGCTTTTTTTCTAGAAAGTTTAAACGGTCCAAAAGTTATGTATCATGTAGGGTTAGATACAGTAAAACTTAAAGGTAAGCCATTTAAATACATAAAAAATGTAGGCCAGTTAGTAAATAAAAGTGATTTAATATTAGAAGTAGATTTAGAATTAATTAAGTCCAATAACTTATCATTACAAACACCAATTGTATTTGATTTAAATGAAAATATAAATTATAAGTTTAATTTAACAAAAACCGGTAAAGTAAAAATAGGTGAAGAAATTGGATATTTTGAAAAGCTTAAGAAGCAAAACTTTTCAAATGATAAACTTGTAAGTAAATTTGAAGAAGCTGCTCTATCAATAAATGAATTAGTAGGCAAAGAATTTAACTATTCTAATTATTACAATTGTATGACTAGATTAAGATTCGATATTATAGATAAAAGTTTAGTTAATGAACAAGAATTAAAAAAAATTCCTATAGTTAAAGGAATAAATTGAAGTGGACATGAGTTACAAATTATTATTGGTGGCAACGTTCTAAAGGTTAAAGAAGTTTTTGACAAAAAAATAAAAATAGATAATAAAGTTAAATTTGAAACATTATCAAAAAATAAAAAAGTTAAAGACAAAATTTTGGCATTCTTAAGCGGTGTTGTTACACCAACTCTTCCAATTATACTGGCCGCAGGTATATTAATGGCTATAAAGTCTATATTTATTGAAACAAAATTAATTCAAGATATAAAAAATTATGAGCAAATGAAAACAGCATCAGTATTTTCTGCATTTATGTATATAACTGCTGAACTTGGCATAGGTATGTTGGGTATATTTTTTTGCATTAGTACAGTTAAGTATTTAAAGGGAAATATAGTTGTTGGTGCTATGGTTGGTATAGCAATAGCAAGTCCATATTTATTTTGAGGTATTAGTTATACTCTATTTGATTGAGGCTTTATAAAAATAAAATTAGGAGGTTATTATAATTCTATAATTCCACAAGTTGTTGCTGGTGCCATATATGTTTATGCAGATAAATGGGTAAAATCTTGAATGCCCACTGCGGTAGATATTTGTTTTAGAACAGCATTGTCATTTATCATAACAATGATTTCAGTTATGTTTATATTGGGTCCTATACTTGGAGTTCTTGAAGGTTTAATTGGTAAAGGCGTTATCTTTATTAGTGATGCTCCATTTGGAATTGGCACAATGTTATTTGCAATTTTATGACAACCTTTAGTTCTTACAGGTATGCATGTACCTGTTATAATGGCTGTTATACAAAATTTGCCTAATTCATTATATGCTGCTTCAGCATTTGGTATATTTGGACAACTTGGTGCTGCATTATGTGTAGGTATGACAACAAATAATTATAAAGTTAAAGAAGTTGCCTATTCATCTATGCCTGCTGCAGTTGTCGGTATAACTGAACCTATCATTTATGGAATTACTTTACCACGTTTAGTACCATTTTTAATAGGGTGTCTTGGTGCTGGAATTGCAGGTTTAGTAACTGGATTACTTAAAATCCAAGGTTTAGTACCAGGTGGTATGGGACTTTTAGGCATTACAAGATTTATTCCTGGTGGTGCATATCAAATTAGTTTATTTTTCTTAGGAACAGTTATATCAATTTGTTGTTCATACTTATTAACATTTATATTATTTAAAGAAAAAAGAGATGAAATTTCTTTAATAAAAAGTAACAATAAATTATTGGTAAAGTACTTAGTTAAATTTAATAATTTAAATAAAGAAGATGCAAATAAATTATTAAAAAGTTTATCTGAAAAAATCTTAGTAACAAAAGATAATAAAAAGCTTATTAAAAATTGTAAAATTTATTTTACTAAATTGTCAAGATTAGAAACAAAATTGAATCATAAAAATGATATTGATAATGAAAAGATAATAAAGTTAAATATAGAAATTGACCAATTAAAATCAAAAGCGAAAAATATTAAAGTTGTTAAATTGACCAATTTGTTAACTAATATTCAAAATAAAAATAAAGAAAAATATTATGAAGAAAAAATAAATAATATTAATTTAGACTATAAATTCTCTAAAGAGTCTTTTATTAAATTTCAAGATAAATTTATGAATAATGTAAATGATTTAATTAATGATCTAAAAGATAAACAAAAAAATGAAAAAATAGAACTTATAAAAAATAATTATTTTAATTCTATTCATGAGCTAGACATAATATTTCAATATACTGAAAAAAAAGATAAATTATTAAATCTAAGTAGGAAGCAGGTTTAATATGAAATTTACAAAATATTTTTTGTGGGGTGGTTCCTCATCTGCACCGCAAACAGAAGGTGCATATAATATTGATGGCAAGTCATTAACAGTTGCTGATTTAAAATATTATGAATTAGTTTTAGATAAAAAAAAGACGATTAGTGAAATAAAGAAAATGACAAACTCTAAGCTTAGAAACGCTTTAGAAAATTTTAATGAATTATATTTTCCAAAGAGATTGGGTATTAACTTTTATAATACTTATAAAGAAGATATTAAACTTTTGTCTGAGCTAGGAATAAACTCTTTTAGAATATCTATTTCATGAGCAAGAATTATACCAAATTGTGATGATGGAGTAGTAAATCAAAAAGGATTAGAATTTTATCGCAATGTAATAATGGAATTTAAAAAATATAAAATAGAACCTATTATTACATTATCTCATTTTGATTTGCCTTTTAAAATAGTTGAAAAGTATGGCGGATGAAAAAACAAAAAAGTTATAGATTTATTTATTGAATATGCTAAAGTTGTATTTAAAGAATTTAAAAATGAAATAACTTATTGAATACCTTTTAATGAAATAAACGCAGCATTGTTTTCACCATGAGTTGGTGCAGGTTTAATAATTGATAATGAAGACAATATCTTACAATCTTCATATATATCTCTTCATAACTTATTTATTGCAAATTCTAAAGCAATTAAAATTGCAAAAATTATAAATAGTAACTTTAAAATTGGATGCATGATAGCGTCATTTCCAAGTTATCCAATAAATTCTAAACCTGATAATGTTATATTAAATCAAAAAGATCAACAATTAAAAATGTATTTATATTTAGATGTAATGTGTAAAGGTATTTATCCAAACTATATATTAAAATATTGAAAAGATAATAATATTAGTATTGATATTAAAGATGATGAATTAAAAATAATTTCAAATAACAATGTTGATTTCATATCTTTTAGTTACTATATGACAAGTATTAACTCAGTTGAAAAAACTGAGGAAGTTGAAGCAAATCTTATTACATTAAGCAAAAACCCATTTTTAACTGAAAATGATTGAGGTTGACAAATTGATCCATTAGGTTTGAGATATATATTAAATGATCTATGAGATAGATATAATTTACCATTATTAATAGCAGAAAATGGTGTTGGTTTCAAAGATGACTTAACTAAAGATCATAAAGTAAATGATAATTATAGAATATCTTATTTAAAAGATCATATAGAACAATTATTAGAATCAATTAAAGATGGAGTAAATGTTTTTGGATATTTACTTTGATCTCCAATCGATTCTGTTTCAAGTGTAACAAATGAAATGTCAAAAAGATATGGTTTAATTTATGTGGACTTAGATGATTTAGGAAATGGAACTAATAAAAGATTCTTAAAAGATAGTTATTATTGATTTAAGAATTACATATCACAAAAATAGTAAATTTATTCTTAATTTCATATTTATAATTAATATATATCTATGTAAAGGGTCACCCAAACTACACAAAAATTATGTATATAATTTTTATAGGAGGGTGTCTTTTTTATGGCTAAAACAAAACTATTTACTGCAGATGAAAAAATGAAAATAGTAAATGAATTTTTATCATCTGACATAAGTGCAAAAAAATTAGCAGAAAAATATAATATTAAACAAACATGTACTATTTATCAATGACAGAATAGGTATATAACTAGCGGGATCTCTGGTTTATTTGATCAAAAAAGAGGTAGAAAATTCAATATTGATAAACAAAATAACTTTGAAAACATCAAACAAGAGTTAAATTTTTTAAGAAAAGAGATGCAAAATAAAAATAAGGAAAATAGAGAGTTAATTAATAAGGTCGAAATTATGGAAAAGTTTACAGCATCTCTGGTAAAGGATTTAAAAAAACAAAAAATAAACATTGAATTTATAAAATAATAAGTAAATACTTGCAAAAAATATAAAACTTTCATGACTATTAAATTTATTAAACATTAACTTTAAAACTTATAAAAATTGAGTTAATAATGGTTCAAAAGATTATAAAACAAAAAGAAATACTTCTTATGATCTATTCATAAAGTTAGTATTTAATGATTGCGACTTAAAATATGTTACACACCGTAAATGAGGTCATAAAAAAATATCTTTAAAATTTGGCATTTGTAGGAAAACAGTTTTAAGTTCAATGAAAAGTCAAGGACTTTTTCCTGATAATTGTGAAAAAAGAAGAAAGTGAAAATCTTATGTTAGTGGCAAAAAAGAACCTGTAAATACTGCTCCAAATTTCTTGAAAAATCCAATTACTGGTAAAGTAGAATTTTTTGCTTCAAGACCATTGGAAAAAATATGTTTAGATATATCAGAATTTAAGCTTAATAACTCTAAATTATATATGTTTGCATATATTGATGTTTATTCTAGATTATCTTTAAAAACTTATTTTTCAAGTAATCAAACTACAAAAGAATTAATAAAATCGTTATATATATTAAAAAATAACTACAATATATGTAATTCAATTTTTTATACAGATAGAGGAGCCAAATTTAGAAGTATTAGTATGATGGACTTTTGTAAAGCAAAATAAAATACAACAAAGTATGGATGGTTATGCTTCATAACAAACCACAATAGTAGAAACTTTTTTAATATTATTAAACAAAATTTTAAAGGATATAAATTTTCAAACATAACAGAATTTCTATCTTTAATGGAAAATTGTATCTGAAATTATTCAAACAATAGAATAATAAATAATTAAAAAATTACTCCCATAGAAATGTACAAGAGTAATTTGTTAAAATAATTGTAGTTTGGGGTGACCCTTTAAAAGATTATATTTTTTTAAAGATTAAGTAATAGTTGCAATAACATTGTTTTTATTAACACAATAAATTTCACCTTCTACACTCAAATAAATTTTTATTAGCTTATTTAATTGATTGATTGCTTTTTTTGCATTTTCAATATCAGTTGTTTCTTCTAGAAAAAATATAGCATTAATTGTTTCTTCAGATAGCATTGTTCTTGTTGCTTCTCTTCAATTTAATGATCTACAAATTGCACCTTCTTTATCCTTATAAATGACTTCATCTACTAATGGTGGTTCATTTTTTTCACACCCTAAAGTTATAAAGTATTCTCCTCCATGTGCTTTTGTTAAATATATATCACCTTTAATCTTATCTAAATCTTCTCCACCTAATGGAACACCATATAATAGTGAAACAGAGTTGTATAAGTCTACTAGTGGATTTATATTATTTATTTCATTATTATTTTTAACTCTTTTTAGCAATGATTCAATTGATGATCTTGAACCTTTTTTAGTTTTTATGCAAGATAAAATATTTCTTCATTTTTTTATAATTTTATTTTCGCTAAAAACTTCATTAGTTATGTACTTTCTAGCGTTTATTATTGATTCGTTTATAAGTTTCCTATATTTATTTTTTTCATCGTATTTATTTTTTACATTTTTAACTACTAAAATGAAAATACTTAAATTTTCAATAGATTCAAATACACTTTTATCAACTATAAATTTTTTCATAATGCACTCCTTATATTTACTAGAATTATAACAAAACTTAAATGATTAATTTATTATTGTTAAATTAATAATTAAATTTTAAGTTATTCTATAATTTATCTCAATAATATTTCATTTTAAATTATTTAACATTATTTTAAATGCATTGTAACAATTTTAGTAGTTATAATATATTAAAGTGTTAAAGTTATTAAAAACTTAATTGAAATAACAGAATAAACAACCTTAAAGAGACCATATTAGTGATACTTTAAGTACTAATATATTCAAAAGAAAGGTTGTTTTTTATAAAGGGTCACCCCAAACTACACAAAAATTATGTATCTAAATTTTATAGGAGGGTGTCTTTTTTATGGCTAAAACAAAACTATTTACTGCAGATGAAAAAATGAAAATAGTAAATGAATTTTTATCATCCGACATAAGTGCAAAAAAAAATAGCAGAAAAATATAATATTAAACAACCATGTATTATTTATCAATGACAGAATAGGTTTATAACAAGCGGGATCTCTGGTTTATTTGATCAAAAAAGAGGTAGAAAATCCAATATTGATAAACAAAATAACTTTGAAAACATCAAACAAGAGTTAAATTTTTTAAGAAAAGAGATGCAAAATAAAAATAAGGAAAATAGAGAGTTAATTAATAAGGTCGAAATTATGGAAAAGTTAACAGCATCTTTGGTAAAGGATTTAAAATACAAAAAATAAACATTGAATTTTATAAAATAATAAGTAAATACTTGCAAAAAAATGTAAGACTTTCATGACTATTAAATTTATTAAACATTAACTTTAAAACTTATAAAAATTGAGTTAATAATGGTTCAAAAGATTATAAAACAAAAAGAATTAATTCTTATGATCTATTCATAAAGCTAGTATTTAATGATTATGACTTCAAATATGGTACACACCGTAAATGAGGTCATAAAAAAACAGCTTTAAAATTCGGTAATGGTAGAAAAACAGTTTTAAGTTCAATGAAAAGTCAAGGACTTTTTCCCGATAATTGTGAAAAAAGAAGAAAGTGAAAATATTATGTTAGTGGCAAAAAAAGAACATGTAAATAATACTCCAAATTTATTGAAAAATCCAATTACTGGTAAAGTAGAATTTTTTTCTTCAAGACCATTGGAAAAAATATGTTTAGATATATCAGAATTTAAGCTTAAAAATTCTAAATTATAAATGTTTGTATATATTAATGTTTATTCTAGATTACCTTAAAAACTTATTTTTCAAGTAATAAAACTTCAAAAGAATTAATAAAATCGTTATATATATTAAAAAATAACTACAATATAAGTAATTCAATTATCCGTACAGATAGAGGTACCCAATTTAGAAGTATTAATATGATGGGCTTTTGTAAAGCAAATAAAATACAACAAAGTATGACAGATGCTTATGCTTCATGACAAAAAGCAATGGTAGAAACTTTTTTTAATAATATTAAACAAAATTATTTTAAAGGATACAAATTTTTAAACAAAACAGAATTTCTATCTTGAATGAAAAATTGTATCTGAAATTATTCAAACAATAGAATAATAAATAAATTAAAAATTACTCCTATAGAAATGTACAAGAGTAATTTGTTAAAATAATTGTAGTTTGGGATGACCCTTTAAATAAAAGAAATATAAATTTCATTATTAAACCACGATTAATATTATTAGGGAGTTTTAATTTATTTATATAGTTATCTATAGGTTTTTGATAATCTGGTATAATTTTAAAAAAGGAAATTATTTATATGTTATTTAAATACGATAAATTTATAAAAATGTATTATTTGTTGAAAAATGTTAAATCTAGGTGTGTTGAGTTAAAACTAGAAATTATTAATAAATTAATAGATTTTATAAAAGATGATAGTTACAATAATTTTATTAAAAAAGAGTTATTTAAATATAAATATAAATATCATGTTATAGAAACAATAATTAATTGTAGATACAACCTAGAATGTGTAATTAATTTTTGTTTAAGTGACATAGTAAATGAAAATAATAAAAAAAAATAAAGTTTTTATATTATTTTAATGAATTTAAATGATGTGATGATATAACATTGATTATTTATGATATTAGAACGACAACTCAAGTTTTAGAAAAGGAATTTAAAAATATTGAACATCATAACGAAAATACTTTAAATTCTCAAAAATTATTTGATGATAATTTAATAGCGGATCAACAAAAGTTTGTTAATAACATAGCCGATTATTTAATACATTATCTAAATATATACAAAGATAAAGAAGAGAAAATTAAAAATAACCCTTTGTGAAAGAATTGAATTATAGATTGTGAATTAGTATTTATATATTTTAATATTTTAAATAAAATAATTAGTTTTATTGAACTGATTATTGATTTTATATCTAATAAAGCTTCGGAAACTGAAATAACCACAGAATGTTTAAATTATTATGATCCTGAAGAAATTATATTAAAAGAAAATCTAAAAAAGTTTGACTTATGTTATAAAAATTTATTAGATATAATGGAAAATTTATGTCAATAATAAGCGATCATGTCCCAAAATGCAAGATTTAATAAATAGATCTTGTATTTTTCTTTTCTTTTTAAAAAAAAATCAGTTATTATACCTTCAAGGATTTTCTTTTGGTAGAGTATATTTATTTTCATGTAATCTGTAATCTTCAACTTCAAAAAAAGTTATATACATCATTTCCATAAGTTGCATAAAGCTTACCATCACTAGTTTGCATCACCATTACTTTTAATTTTGGTTTTAAATAGATTGGTTCAAAACCAATGCAAACAAATCATTTTTTGTTTTGAAAATTGATACTATGACAATTATCTATGATTCTTTCAGTTTGTAAGAAAATACAATGTTTTCATCTTTTTCAAAGACCTTTGTTACATTAACTAAACTAGTCATTGGTATTGAGAACATCTCATTATAATCGTCAATTAACTTAGGCAAAAATTCATTTAATTGCTCAATTGTTTTTAAGCCCATTGTTCTTATAATTTGTGGTCATCTATTTTGTAAAGTTTTGAATTTTCTTTCCACTAATGTTTTTTCTTGAGGGATAGAAGTAGTTTTTGTTCTAATGCCTAGTGAGTGAAAAAAAGACTGTAATTGAGTTTTTGAAACACTGTTTCCTTATAAACTCTGTTGTTTTTACTGCTAAAAACATTTCTATTATCACTGACATTTAATTCAGGCAAACCATACTTTTTAAATGCTAATTTATAAATATTGTAATAACTCTAAATAGTTTATATTTCATTAAAATAACCTTATAGAATTCTTTTGCTAGCTTTATCTATTACAATGTGTAAATGACACCTCAAACCTTTAATTCATTGATGGTTTGAAGCATCAGTTTCAAAAATTTTACCAAACTTTGTTATTTGCCTTTGACTTGGATGGGAATTGCTTGTTATAATTGATTTTGAAAGAATATCTTCTAAGAAATTTAATTGTTGTGGTTCTATTAAACTTCTACGGATGTCTTTTTTTGTTTTTCTATGCAATGTTTAATCATAATTTTTTGATTCACCAATATTTTTCTTATTGAAGAATAACTAATTTTGTCTTTTTAAACTATTTCTCAATAATGTTTGATACTGTAGTCATAATAAAACTTTTTAAATAGTTCTATAATTTCATCTTTAAAGTCTCGCTTAATTTTATTAGCTGGTATTTTGTAAGAATTTTTATGAATAAAAGCTTTTGCTCCTATGTTTTTATATTCATTTAACTTTCTTCTAGTGTGTCTAATGCTAAACCCTAAAAAAAAGCTGTATTTTTTATTGTGTCTTTGTTTAGAGATATTTCTCTAATTAGTCTTAATTGTTCTTGTTTCATAGTGTTTAAAATGTTCCTTCTCATAATTCCTCCATTCATTTATTATAAATGGGGACATTTTCGCTTATTATTCATAAAAAAATAAATTTATTTATTTATAATTTATTTAAAGGATATCTGTTATATTATGAATTTAGATAAAAATTGTTTAAGCAGTTTAAATAATTTATGGGTATATTATTTTTAATTAGGTCTATTCCTAATTAAAATAATACTAAGAATTCCCCTTAAAATTTCTCACGACCATTAAATATAATATTTTTTATTATTTAAAATAAAGGTATATAATATATAAAAGGAAAATATATATGGAAAATATTTATATAGTTATTAATAATGATGATTTTTTAGTTATGGAAAACTATATTATTAAATTAGATCTTAAAAAAGAATACGATTTAATAAATAAAAAAGAGTTTGATTTAATACCAAATAACAGAATTTTATTCTCTATAAAAATTAAAAAAAATTTCTTTATAAAAAACAACAAAGAAGAAACGTTAAGTAAGTATAAAGTTCTTAAAATTAAAAAAGGTTACTATGAATCTTTTTTAAAAACAATGTATAATTCTTTTGAAGATTCGATTATAAATTTTAATGATTTTCTAATATTTATTAATAATTTTATTAATAATTTTATTAAAATATTAAACAACAAAGAATCATATTTGTTATCGGATGAATTTATGGAGTATATATTAATTTCATATGAAATTTTTCATAGAAAAAAAGATAAAGAGAATAAATTTATTTTAGAATTAATAGAAAAAAAATTTAAAGAAGAAAGCGTCTTTTCTATAAATGATATTGAAATTATTTTTTCACATATGATGAGTTTTTTAGAAAAAGAAAAAGCAATATCTAAAAGTATTATTAACAAGAAAAACAAAATCTTGTTAAGAAAAAAGGATTGAGTAATAATTGGTACGTATTTAAATACCAATATGTACATTAATGATAAATTAAAATATTGTACTAAAGAATCTAATGATTCTATTAAATGATCTAAACAAATTATATATAAATATAATTTTAATTTAGATAGTTAATTAATATACTGCTTTGAAAATAATAATAAGAATTATATATCACTATTTGTAAAAGAAAAAGGAAGATAAGTAGACCAGTATAAAGATACTGGTTTTTTGTTAGAAAGGAAATAAGCCAAATTTTATGATAAAAATTAAAATAATGTAAAGGTATAAATCTAAATAAAAAAATAAATTACTTAAAGGTTTGATATCTGGTCTAAGTAATTCATTTAAGTAAAAAAATATACTATAATGAATTATGGGGTAAACTTGATGTAAAAGATAAAAATAGGGGTTAACCCTATTTTTTTATGTTATTGTTTAATTAGGCAAATAGAGTAATGGCGATACTAGTACTCTATTTTTTTCTTTAAATTTAAATACAAGATTTTGTTATTTTTTATTTGTGATTTTCTAAGTAAGAAAAGTGAAAATATGAATTATATGGAAAATAAATAAGTATTAAAGATGGTTTTAAAATAAAGAATTATTTAAAAATAGGTGAAAAACAATCAATTTAGGTAATAAATAAGATAGATATTATTTTTTGGATTTTTAAAAAATAGTACTTTATCAAAAGAAGTGGTAAAAGAGTATTTTAAATTAATATATGAAACTATTACTGAATTGGATGATATTAATTATGCAATTAAATAATTTAAATATACTTTTATAATTTAAAGGGTCACCCAAACTACACAAAAATTATGTATATAATTTTATAGGAGGGTGTCTTTTTTATGCCTAAAACAAAACTATTTACTGCAGATGAAAAAATGAAAATAGTAAATGAATTTTTATCATCTGACATAAGTGCAAAAAAAAAGCAGAAAAATATAATATTAAACAACCATGTACTATTTATCAATGACAGAATAGGTATATAACTAGTGGGATCTCTGGTTTATTTGATCAAAAAAGAGGTAGAAAGTCCAATATTGATAAACAAAAAAACTTTGAAAACATCAAACAAGAGTTAAATTTTTTAAGAAAAGAGATGCAAAATAAAAATAAGGAAAATAGAGAGTTAATTAATAAGGTCGAAATTATGGAAAAGTTTACAGCATCTCTGGTAAAGGATTTAAAAAACAAAAAATAAACATTGAATTTTATAAAATAATAAGTAAATACTTGCAAAAAAATATAAAACTTTCATGACTATTAAATTTATTAAACATTAACTTTAAATCTTATAAAAGTTGAGTTAATAATGGTTCAAAAGATTATAAAACAAAAAGAAATGCTTCTTATGATCTATTCATAAAGTTAGTATTTAATGATTGTGACTTAAAATATGGTACACACCGTAAATGAGGTCATAAAAAAATAGCTTTAAAATTCGGCATTGGTAGAAAAACAGTTTTAAGTTCAATGAAAAGTCAAGGACTTTTTCCTGATAATTGTGAAAAAAGTAGAAAGTGAAAATCTTATGTTAGTGGCAAAAAAGAACCTGTAAATACTGCTCCAAATTTATTGAAAAATTAATTACTGGTAAAGTAGAATTTTTTGCTTCAAGACCATTGGAAAAAATATGTTTAGATATATCAGAATTTAAGTTTAATAATTCTAAATTATATATGTTTGCATATATTGATGTTTATTCTAGATTACTTTTAAAACTTACTTTTCAAGTAATCAAACTACAAAAGAAATAATAAAATCGCTATATATATTAAAAAATAACTACAATATATGTAATTCAATTATCCATAAAGATAGAGGTGCACAATTTAGAAGTATTAGTATGATGGACTTTTGTAAAGCAAATAAAATACAACAAAGTATGACGGATGGTTATGCTTCATGACAAAACGCAATAGTAGAAACTTTTTTTAATATTATTAAACAAAATTATTTTAAAGGATACAAATTTTTAAACAAAACAGAATTTCTATCTTGAATGGAAAATTGTATCTGAAATTATTCAAACAATAGAATAATAAATAAATTAAAAATTACTCCTATAGAAATGTACAAGAGTAATTTGTTAAAATAATTGTAGTTTGGGGTGACCCTTTATAATACATAAAGTGTATATTTTTTTAAAAAATAATCTTATAATAATAAAGAATTAATAAGGAGATATAAAAAAATGAAGAAAGTAAATATAGGATTAGATATAGGAATTGCATCAGTTGGTTGGTCAATATTTGATATAAATAACAAAAAGATATTAAAATCTGGGTCAAGATTATTCAATGAAGCCAATGCAGGAACAAATAAATCATCAACTACAGCTGATAGAAGAATGCAAAGAGGAAGAAGAAGGAATTTAAGAAGAAAAATATTAAGAAAAAGAGATTTACTAGTATTATTCAAAAAATATAATTTTATAAAAAATGAAATTGATTTTTATAATCTTGATTTTAATCATAATTTTTTAGAATTAAGAACTAAGGCTTTAAAAGAAAAAATTACTATTGATCAATTAATGGTTATATTATTCAACTATATTAAAAAAAGGGGTAGTTTTAATTTTAAGGACGACTTATTAGAAAGAAAAAACATTAAAATGGATAATTTAAGTCTTGATCAAATAAATGTTCAAGAAAACATATTACCTTTAGAAATACAACAAAAAAATTATTTAGATCATGGTAAATATAGAGGTTTAAAAACAGAGGACTCTTTAATAGCTCATGAATGATATAAAAATGAATTAATTAAAATTTTAGATATTCAAATATCTAATAATTTAATAAGTGAATCTTTTAAAGAAGATTATTTAAACTTATTTGATAGAAAAAGACTATATTTTGAAGGACCTGGTTTTACAACAAGTTCAAGAATTGAAAAAAGTAAATATGGTTGAAAAGATGAAGAAGAATTTTATAGTAGATTATCTGGATATGATACATATGATAGTAGTGAAAAAAGAGCTCCAAAACATTCAATGACTTCATATTTGTTTAACATTTTAAATGACTTAAATAACTTAAAAATTGAGAAGTTTAATGACGGACTTAGTTATGAACAAAAGTACAAAATTATTGATTCAGTTATTAATCATGATGGAAATAAAAATAAAAATATTACTTTAAAACATATTGCTAAATTAATTGATGTTGAAGAATCTAGTATAAAAGGTTATCGAATTGATAAAGATAGCAAACCTAATTTTACTAAATTTGAGTTTATAAATAATTTAAGAACAGTGTTAATTAATTCAAAACTAGATTATTCATTTATAAACTTAAATAATGTTAAATTATTAGATGAAATTGCAAATATATTAACAACATTTCAAACAGCAGATTCAAGAAAAGCTAAATTATTATCAATTAATAGTTTTGATTTAAATGAAGATCAAGCCGAAGCAATCTCACTAATTAGTCTTTCAGGAACACATAGTTTAAGTTATAAAACAATGAATATTGCTATTGAAGAAATGTGATATGAAAATAAAAACCATATGCAAATATTCTCTGAAAAAAACATTAAACCCGATTATAACATTAAAATAAATCGTAGATTTAATTCAATGCCATTATTAAAAAGAAAAATATCAGATATGTATATATCACCAGTTGTTAAAAGATCTTTAATTGAAAGTATAAAAATAATTAAAGAAATAGAAAAAATGGATGAATATGAAATAAAAGATATTGTAATTGAACTAGCTAGAGAATCAAATTCAGAAGACTTAAGAAAACATATAACTGAAATTCAGAAAAAAAATGAAAAAGAAAACAATGAAATTATAAATAAACATAATATTTCAACTGTTAGAAAAGACTTTAAAACAAAACTAAAGTTAGCATTATTTAATGAACAAGATGGTAAGTGTGCTTATTCAAATAAAGAAATTCTTTTAGACAGATTACTTAATGATCCAAATTATTGTGAAATTGATCATATAATTCCATTTTCAGTATCACTTGATGATTCAAGAGCTAATAAAGTGTTAGTATTATGAAGTGAAAATCAACAAAAAGGTAAAAAAACACCATATAAATATTTTAGAGAAATTAATAGAGATTGATTAACATTTAAGACTCTTGCATATAACCATTATATTAAAAACAAAAATTTTGGTAAGTATGGTCATAAAAAATATGAAAATCTTGTATTTGAAGATGATATTGATAATGATGAGGTAAAACAATCATTTATTAACCGTAATTTAAACGATACAAGATATGCAACATTAGAAGTAAAAAATTACCTAACATACTTTAAAAAAGAGTTAAATAAAAGTTATTCAATAAAAACAATAAATGGAAGTTTTACCCATTATATTAGAAACAACTATTTACATTTACCTAAAAAAGATCGTGATGACTTTAAACATCACGCTATTGATGCAACAGTATGTGCTATTGCACCACTAATTGATATCATTGAAGGTAAAACAATTAATAGTTTGTCTAATGAAGAGTTATCTCAAGATCAGATTATAAAAAAAGAAGAATTAAACAATTTAATCAAAGACATTTTAACATTTGATTATAAAATAACTAAAAAAGTAGAAAAAAAATCAAATACAATGTTATTTAATGATACTATTTATACTTGTAAAAACATTAACAATCAATTATATAAAGTAGAGAAAATTGATTTATTAACATTAGATAATGCTAAACTTAAGACTTTAAAATCATTATTTACAACTGATATGCATAAATTATCAATTTATGAATCTGATAAAAAAACTTATGAGTATTTGAAAAAAGTTTTTGATGCATATGTAAATGATGTTGATATAGACAATAAGCCAGTTAAAAACCCTTTTTATCATTTTGTATATGAATTAAAAGAAAAACTTGTAAAACAATCAAATGAGACTAATCCACCAAATATTAGATATTTAAAATATATTGGAAAAAAAGTAGAAAAATATACATCTATTACTCATAAATTCAAAAATGTCAAAAGAAATAAGGAAATAGTAATGACAGGTTCAAATACATTAGGTTGAGATTTATTTTATTCTGAAAAATACAATCTATATAAAATTTTGCCTATTACACATGAAGTAGCTAGATTTAAAACAAATGATTATTCATCAGATGTTGAATATAAAATAAAAGATTATGAAATTATGAAAGAGAAATTAAATATCGACAATACTTATATAAAAAAATATACATTAAATAAAAATAATGAATTAATATTTAATTATGATAACAACTTATTTCATCTTATTGTTATAGGTTATGCGAGAAATACAGAAAGATTAGAATTTAAATATTTAGATAAAAAAACTTCTTCTGAGAAACGTATAACATATGCCGTAAAGAAAATGAAAAATATCAAATTAATAACCACAAATTCTACAAGAACAAAGATAAAAGTTATTGACTAATTAAAATTAATGTAGTATTATTAATTTGTATATGAGTTCTACTACTACATAATTTTACAGGACTATCATATATAAGGCTTTAATGCCGTAACTGAGGAATTTATTCCTCTTTTTTTTATAATTATGTCTTGGAAAACTATAATTATAAAAGATGGAGAAAGGGTTAGTTTATTTTTAAATAATTTTGTTGTTGAAAACAATAATATGAAATATCATATTCCATTAGATGATATAAATGCAATTTTATTTGAAAATTATAAAACAACTATAACTACAAGAATAATAAATAAATTAGCAGAAAAGAAGATTTTAACTATAATATGTGATGTTGATTTTAAACCTATTTCTATTATTCAACCAATAGAAGCAAATCATATGCAATTAAGAATTATTAATAATCAACTTGAATGAAATAAAGAAGATAAACTATATTTATGAACACAAATTGTAAGACAAAAGATTGAAGCTCAAATTGATATATTAAAACTAAATTTAAAGGATATTAATAAAATCCAATTATTATATAACTATATTGAAGAACTTCAATTTAGTGATGTGACTAATAGAGAAGGTCATGCAGCAAAAGTTTATTTTAAAGAATTATATGGTCATGATTTTACAAGAGATAAAGAAAATCATATTAATGCAGCTTTAAATTTTGGATATACAATATTAAGACATGCATTTGCAAGAACAATAGTTTCTAAAGGTTTACATCCATCAATAGCATTATTTCATCATAATATGTATAATGCTTTTGCTTTAGCAGATGATTTAATGGAACCATTTAGACCAATTGTTGATAACTATGTATATAAAAATGTTATGAATATTGATTATTTTTCTAGAGCAACAAAATTAGAACTAGTTAATCTTTTAAATTCAAAAATAACATTTAGAGATACTAAAATCTATTTAACTAATGCCATTGAAAAATATGTTGATTTGATAATAAATTATTTTGATACAAAAGATATCTCAAATTTATTTTATCCAATTATATCATCAGTTGAATATTATGAGTTATAGATACATGAGATTAATGGTCTTTTATGATTTACCTTTTGATACTAAACAAAATGTAAGATCGTATAATACATTTAGAAATAATTTATTCAAAGAAGGCTTTCATATGATGCAATATTCAATATATTCAAAGGTTTGTTACAATAAAGAGTCTGTAGACTTTGTAATTAAAAGAATTAATAAATTTCTTCCAAAATTAGGAAATGTAAGATTTTTAACAATAACAGAAAAACAATATCAAAATATAAAAGTAGTTGTTGGTAAAAAAAGTAATGAAGAATTAATAATTGATGATAGGAGATTGATCGAAATATAATGAAAATTACAAACAAAATAACGAATAAAAATTATACATTTACATTTCTTGATAAAAATATCTTTTTATTAAATGATATTGAGATGATAGAAGATATTAATAACTGTTTAAGTTTAATATTTTCAAATAAATTTTCTACAAGTGATTATGATATAAGTATGAGTAAAAACGACATTCAAATAGATAAAAGTAACTGTAAATTGGTTAGAATACCTTCTTTTCTCGAATTTTCAAAAGATATTTGCGGTGGTAATAAAAGTATTCTAAAAGATTTAATTATATTATGTTTAAAATATAATGCATTTTCTTCTGAGAGTATAACTAATTTATTTAGTTTTATTAATACGATTGATTTATGTGAAATTAAAGTTCTTGAAAACTTATTAAATAATTTGAATAATAAATTTGAACTCAATTTTAATTATTTAATACAAGATCAGATAATTAATTATATCGCAGAACAAACAATATTAGAGATTAGCCATAAAAACGATAATGATAACGTTGTTTTATTAAATCAAAAAAAATTAAGAAGTATATATATTGAAATATTAAAATTGCTTTTAGTTATCGAAGATAAAAATTTATTCTTTATTTTTATAAATCCTTTTTTTGGTTTAGACTACAATAGCATGAAAGATTATTTTGATGAAATATTAAACCTAAAAAACTATATAATAATAACAGATAAATTTTTAACTGAAGATTATATTGATTATTGAAATTTAAAATTATATATTAATAATAATTTCATTGATTTCTCAAATATTTATGATGATTTAAAGTTTTATATGAATTTCTCTAATACAGATAATTTAGATAAATTTAAAGCTGAATTACTAGAAAATATATATAAAATTATAATTAATTTTAACAACAAGTTAATAGATTTAAACTATCCCGTTTTCCAATATATTATAAACTTATAAAAATTAACTAAAAAGACTTGATTTGAGGTTATGGTACCCTGTAAAATTATGTAGTAGTAGAACAGAAATTATAGAAAAAAATTACTTAAAGGAGTTATGGTACCCTGTAAAATTATGTAGTAGTAGAACTTGCAGCAGAAAATAGACCTGAACCTATACGTTATGGTACCCTGTAAAATTATGTAGTAGTAGAACATATTTTAGCCAAACAATGAACCAAGATACGTTATGGTACCCTGTAAAATTATGTAGTAGTAGAACAAACTGGTTGCTCATAACCATAACTATATTGTTATGGTACCCTGTAAAATTATGTAGTAGTAGAACTATTTGCATTAAATTTAACAACCTTAAAACGTTATGGTACCCTGTAAAATTATGTAGTAGTAGAACAACTCAACATTTATTAAAACTCTACAATGAGTTATGGTACCCTGTAAAATTATGTAGTAGTAGAACGTAGACATATTTTCAATAACAGTCGTATTGGTTATGGTACCCTGTAAAATTATGTAGTAGTAGAACCTATTAAAGAATTTAACTCATCCTCTGCGTGTTATGGTACCCTGTAAAATTATGTAGTAGTAGAACAAACACTATCAACATTATTTTTAACATCTGGTTATGGTACCCTGTAAAATTATGTAGTAGTAGAACCTAGCAAAGAAGTAGAATTGCCAAATGTGTGTTATGGTACCTTGTAAAATTATGTAGTAGTAGAACAAAAGTGCTATTTCCAAATGAAACTGAAAAGTTATGGTACCCTGTAAAATTATGTAGTAGTAGAACGTTAAAAACTAAAAAAGTGTCTTATCATTTGTTATGGTACCCTGTAAAATTATGTAGTAGTAGAACAGTTTTTTTATTTTACTATTAATACCAACCTGTTATGGTACCCTGTAAAATTATGTAGTAGTAGAACTTTAGGAGACTATACACAATGACAAAGCACGTTATGGTACCCTGTAAAATTATGTAGTAGTAGAACTTTTATATAAAGTTGTTAACAATAATAATTGTTATGGTACCCTGTAAAATTATGTAGTAGTAGAACAACGTACTTTTGAAACATTTTATGCAAATAGTTATGGTACCCTGTAAAATTATGTAGTAGTAGAACTTTTAACTTTGAAAATCTTTCTATAAACAAGTTATGGTACCCTGTAAAATTATGTAGTAGTAGAACAATATTAAACTGTGAGTTTCTGCTTTTAATGTTATGGTACCCTGTAAAATTATGTAGTAGTAGAACATTAACCAAAATAACCAAAAAAGTTAATTTGTTATGGTACCCTGTAAAATTATGTAGTAGTAGAACCGTACACTGTATTTTTATATAGTTTTCCACGTTATGGTACCCTGTAAAATTATGTAGTAGTAGAACCAATGAAAACATGTTAAAAATGGTTAGAAAGTTATGGTACCCTGTAAAATTATGTAGTAGTAGAACTAGCAGACAAACTCACAAAACAGTCTAACCGTTATGGTACCCTGTAAAATTATGTAGTAGTAGAACTTTAGAATTAGAATTTGATTTAGAAGTAAAGTTATGGTACCCTGTAAAATTATGTAGTAGTAGAACCACAACCAATTAAAAAGGTTTAAGCACCACGTTATGGTACCCTGTAAAATTATGTAGTAGTAGAACATTACAAGCAATAACAACTACAATAGCGTTGTTATGGTACCCTGTAAAATTATGTAGTAGTAGAACTAATTAAATCAAAAGCATCAACAGGATTTGGTTATGGTACCCTGTAAAATTATGTAGTAGTAGAACCACCATTGTTTCTAGCTTCCAACCCATTGTGTTATGGTACCCTGTAAAATTATGTAGTAGTAGAACTGGAGGGCAAAAAAGAAAGATTAATAACTGGTTATGGTACCCTGTAAAATTATGTAGTAGTAGAACTTTACGAAATCACTTTATCACCGGAACAATGTTATGGTACCCTGTAAAATTATGTAGTAGTAGAACACAGTGAAGCCAAAAAAATACGTGAAAGTAGTTATGGTACCCTGTAAAATTATGTAGTAGTAGAACGTCCAATGATTAACTAATAAATTCACCAAAGTTATGGTACCCTGTAAAATTATGTAGTAGTAGAACCAAAACCAATGCCTATAATTAAGCAAATGAGTTATGGTACCCTGTAAAATTATGTAGTAGTAGAACTTTTGAAATATTTGTTTTATGTGTTAGACGGTTATGGTACCCTGTAAAATTATGTAGTAGTAGAACTAATATTTCTACTCCAATATTGTTTATCTGGTTATGGTACCCTGTAAAATTATGTAGTAGTAGAACCTATTAAATTATATGATAATTTTGCAGAACGTTATGGTACCCTGTAAAATTATGTAGTAGTAGAACCTTTTAATGACCTTGCTTTACTTAATACTTGTTATGGTACCCTGTAAAATTATGTAGTAGTAGAACATTAACCAAAAACAATAAAAAAGTTGGTTTGTTATGGTACCCTGTAAAATTATGTAGTAGTAGAACATTAAGTCATTTAGACTATTTAAGTTTTTAGTTATGGTACCCTGTAAAATTATGTAGTAGTAGAACCAGAAACTCACAGTTTAATATTGACTTGTAGTTATGGTACCCTGTAAAATTATGTAGTAGTAGAACATGTTAATCAAATTTTATTAAGATTCTACTGTTATGGTACCCTGTAAAATTATGTAGTAGTAGAACCAGTTAATTCTAATTATGAATTAAGTTTGCGTTATGGTACCCTGTAAAATTATGTAGTAGTAGAACTTTACAAAATGCAAAATGATGGAAGTGATGGTTATGGTACCCTGTAAAATTATGTAGTAGTAGAACATAATGTTGCTTATAGTAAAGAAGACAAAAGTTATGGTACCCTGTAAAATTATGTAGTAGTAGAACTCTTAACAATTAATAACATACTTAACATTTGTTATGGTACCCTGTAAAATTATTTAGTAGTAGAACCATTAACCAAATTTAAATTTAAAAATATTCTGAATTAAGAATATAAATTATAAATATTCATATAAATTTATATAAAATAAAATTATGAAATACAATAGTAAAATCATTAGACACAAGACTAATAGCTCTTTAAAACAAATTAAAAATTATGTAGATAAGAAATTGTTAAATAGTTCTATAATTGACAATAAACTAGAAATGAATGACTATGAATTAATAAAACTTTATAAAATAAAGTTTTTACAATATATAGGATTTAGTTTAGATGATATCAAAATAATTTTTGATAATATGAAAGATATCGATATTTATAAAATGTTTAATTATTTTCTAATTACTGAAAATAATTTATTAAGTTGCTTTGAAAATAACTTTAAAACATTTTTAAATAGTAATTCTTTAATTATAAACATAGATACTTTTGGTTACTTTAAATCTGAATCATTAGGAAGAGGTGTTATGTTTGAATTATATAATTTTAGAAAGATGTGATATCAAGATAAGTTTAAGAAAGAGGAACTTAAAGACTTAAGATCATCAATTTTTAAGGAATTTCACATTTATAATAAAAATAACAATATAACTGAATTAAATTCATTATTTACAAAATTAAATTATTTTTTAGAATCAAATATTATAAATTACAATAAATTACATTTTTTATGTTTATTTAAATGGTGAACGACTGATCCAAGATATGTTAAACAAATTAAAAATAGATGTAAATTAAATTATGGTCCAGAAATTTTTAAACAGGCTTTAATTTGATGTTCAAAATATTAAAAGTACTATCATAATGATAGTACTTTTTTTATATTGTTTATATTGTTTTTAAGTTATATAAAAATACTAAGGAGGTAAATATGAATATAGAAATTTATGCACCTTGTAAAGGTAGAGTAGAAAAACTATCTGATTTAAAAGATGGAGTATTCTCAGAAGGATTTTTAGGAAATGGAATATTATTTTATCCTGAAGAAAAAGATTTTTATTCAGTTATTAAAGAAGGTACATTATCTCAAATATTTGAAACTAAACATGCATATTTTATAAAAAATGAATCATTTGAAAATCAAATATTATTGCATATTGGTATAGATACAGTCAAATTAAATGGTAAGCCTTTTAAAGTAAAAGTAAAAGAAAATCATAAAATAAATTTAAACTCATTAATAGTAAATGTTGACACTAAATTTATAGTTGACAATAACATTAGTTTAGCAACTCCAATTACAGTTGTGGGTGATCAAGAATATGAAATAACAAATATTAATTATGGTGTTGTTAACAAAGGTGATGTAATCTTCAATATAACATTCAAAGAAGTTAAAATCCAAGCTAATAACTCTGATTTATTAGAGTATAAAAGTAAATATGAACTCGCAGCTGAACAATTTATAAATGATGTTGGTGGACATATTAATTATAAAGATGTCTATAACTGCATGACAAGATTGAGATTTTCAATCATTGATAAAAATAAAGTAAATAGTAAAAATATTGAAAAAAATAAACTAGTAAAAGGTGTTGTTTGAAATGGGTTAGAGTTACAAATAGTCATTGGTGGAGAATGTTATAAAGTTAAAGATGAGATTTTAAAAAAACAAAACCAAACTACTAGTAATAATGAACAAAAAATAAAACCACCTTTTAGTAAAAGAGTTTTAGGTGTTATAACAGCTATAATGGCACCAAATGTTCCTATAATACTTGCATCAGGTATTTTATCAGCTATATATGCTTTATTTGCAGCCACCAATTTAATTGATGCTAATAATGATAAAGATATGTTTTCATCAATAATGAAAATATTAAGTAAAACAGGTCTTGTATTGGTTGGAGTATTCTTTTGTATGAATACAGTCAAATATTTAGGAGGAAATATTTTATTAGGTGCATTATTAGGTTTATTATTAGTTTCTAGATTTTATTTTCAAGAAGGTGTAACTGATGAATCTTTATATAAATTTGGAACATACATTCAAAATAAAAATTATGGAGTATCAGGTTGATTTTTATTTAATATAGGTAACTTCCCAGTTACAATAAGATCTTATGAAGGTTCAATATTACCCTTTATATTAGTAGGATTTTTATCAACTTATGTAGATAAATGAATTAAAACTTGAATGCCTTCTACTATTGATGTAGTTTTTAGATATCCATTAGTAATTATAATTACAATTTTACCAACTCTATTTATCTTAGGACCATTATTATCTCTTGTAGAAATAGGAGTTGCAAAAGCAATAGGATTTGTAGAAGATTGACCTATTGGTTTAGGTGTTGGAATATTTGCATTTATTATTCAACCACTGGTTTTAATGGGTGTGCATGTAGCTGTTTATGTAACCTTACAATCACAATTATTAGCTGGTGTTACTGGTGCTGAAAGTTTAATTTTACCAGGAGGACAAGCAGCTGTTTGAGGACAAATAGGTGCTGCAATTGGTGTTTTAATAATGACTAAGAATTGAAACTTTAAATCTATAATTATTGGAACGTTGCCAAGTGCAACTTTTGGAATAACTGAAACTATATTATATAGTGTAAACATTCCTAAAGGTAGACCATTTTTAGTTGGTTGTATTTCAGGAGCTGCTGGTGGAATAGTTATGGGAATGCTTGGTGCTAAACTTAAAAGACTTGTTGGTGATGGAGTATTATATCCAATGGGGTTAGACGGCATTGATCAATTGTATTTTATTATAGGTTCTTTAGTTAGTTTATTAACAGGAATAATCTTATCCATTATTTTTTATAAAGAAAGAATTATAGAAAGTAAATATGCTAAAAAAGTTTCAAATAAATTATTTAAATATATATCATTATTAATTATTGACAATAAAGATTCTTTTAAAAAAGAGTTAGAATCATTAAATAAAAAATTTGTAGATTGTAAAGTTGATTTATCAAAATATGAAAAGTACAGTCAAAGTATTACAAAAGTCGAAAATAAAATATTAAAAGTTGAACAAAAAGAAGAGAATCAAAAAAAGAAATTATTTAAACAATTAAATAATTTAAATAATAAAAAATCAAATAACCTAGAAACAAAAAGAAATGAATTAGTAATAAAATATAATAATTACACATTAAATGATATAAAACAAAAACTTACTTTAGAAAAACAAAAGATAAATATTAATAATAAAGAAATAATTGATAATTATAATAATAGAATAAATAGTTTAAACAATGATGTTGATATATTTTTTAATAAATTAAAAGATATAAGTTATTATAAATCATTATTAAATTTTAAAAATGGATATTGAAATGCAATACATTCAGTAGATATATCATATGGTTATGAAGATTTAAAAGAATGAGGTCTTACTAAAGACGATAAAAAATCTATTAAAGAATTTATAAGTAAAAGGAGTTAATTATGAAAAAATATACTTTCCCAAAAAATTTTATGTTTGGTGGAGCTGCGGCATCATCACAATATGAAGGAGCATATGATCAAGATAAAAAATCTTTATCAGTTGCCGATTATAAAATATATAACCCTAACTTAAATCGTAGTGATACTAATCATAATTGATTAGAAGTTAGTTATGAAGAATATAATGATATTAAAAATAATAATAAAGCAGTATTTCCGTTTAGATGAGGAATTGATTTTTATAATAATTATGAAGAAGATTTTAAATTATTTAAGCAAGTTGGTATAAATACATTTAGAACTTCTATATCATGGAGTAGAATAATTCCAAAAAGTGATGGAGTTGTAAATACAAAAGCAATAACGCATTATAAAAAAATATTTGATTGTGCAAAAAAAAATAACATCAAACTTGTTTTAACACTTTGTCATTATGATTATCCAATTTGATTACTTGAAGAATACAATGGTTTTTTAAATAAAGAAGCAATAAACAAATTTTTAGAATATGCTAAAGTTGTTTTAACAGAATTTGATGAATATACAAATTATTGAATAGGATTTAATGAAATAAATCTTACTTTACATTCTAGTTATACTGGAGCTGGTTTTTTAATTAAAAAAAATGATGATAATCGATTAGAAAAACTTTATAATGCAGTACATAATCAATTTGTTGCACAAGCTCTTTGTGTTAAGTTAGCAAAAGAAATTAATAAAAATAATATGATGGGTTCAATGAATGCAGCTGCACAAACTTATCCTTATAGTTCAAACCCATTAGACTCATTAGCTAACTTAAAATCTTCACAAATAAATAATTGATTCTTCTATGAAGTTATAGCAAATGGTCAATATCCACAGTATATGTTAAATTATTTTATTAAAAATAATATTAAATTACAAAATACAAATGATGAAATAAACATACTTAAAAATAATACAGTTGATTATATAACATTTTCATATTACTCATCAACTTTAAATAAATGTAAAAGTTATACAAATAATGACATCTTAATTGAATCAGGTTTATCTAATCCACATCTTAATTCAACAGAATGAGGGTGAAATATTGATCCAATCGGTTTAAGAATTTTTATGAACGAGTTATATTATAGATATAAAAAACCTTTAATGATTGTAGAAAATGGCATTGGTGTTGATGAAAAGTGAGATTATAATAAAAACATTCTAAATGATATTTATAGAATAGAATATTTAAAAGATCATTTAACTAATATGCTTTTAGCAATAAATGAAGATGGTGTTAATTGTATAGGTTATACAATATGAACTGCAATTGATTTAATAAGCATGTCTTCAAAAGAAATGTCAAAACGTTATGGATTAATTTATGTTGATTTAAATGATTATGGAATTGGCAGTGGAGAAAGAAAAATAAAAGAGTCAGGTAAATGATTCAAAAAAGTTGCAGATAGCAATGGTGAGGAACTGTGGAAATAAATAAATATTATACTGGATACACAATAAATTTAATTTTTATTATTAAATTTAAAACAATTAAATAATTTATTTTTACAAATATGTTAGATTTTATTATAATAATTTTCATACTTAGCAAAAGGAAGCTAAGTAGTCCAGTATAAAAGTATTGATTCTTTGTAGAAATATAATAATGCCAAAATTTTATGATGAAAATTTAAATAATAAGCTATAGAAAGATATAAAAATGGAGAAAGTATAGAAAAATAACTAAAGTTTGAATATTAAAGCAGGATCGCAATTAATAAGAATTTGATATAAGTCCTTAAAAACTTGCTATTTTTACAACATAAATAAAAATTGCAAAGAGGTAAATTAATGAGTCAAAATTTAAAAAAAGATTTAATTTCTAAGGAACTTAAAGACAAAAATCAAGAAAATAAATACTTAAAGACACAATATAAAAATCAGAAAAAAGTTTAAAGTTTGAAACAGAAGAAAAAAATGCAGGAAACACCGAGTAAAGAAATATTGGAAAAGTCCAATCCTTCTTGCACGGCAACAATAATGATGAACTTATTGAAAATGAGCAAGAAGTAAAAGATTATGATAATGGCGACAAAAGCTTAAAAACATTATGCATGTTAACAAATATATTATTTTGTTGCTAATTTTGATATGGGAACTAATAAACTAATAAATTATTTTAGAGTTCATAAAAACACTTATTCTAAATTTATAATGAAAATAAAATTATAAAACCCTACTTTAATATACAAATACAAGCTAAAGATCCCAATTATTAATAAATTTAAAATTGATAAATTTAAAATTCAGTTACCTAGCTAAAGATTTTAAAATAGCAATTAATAATTTACAAATAGGGTCTTTGTTAATAAAGGAATGAATTTATGTTAATAAAAATGAAAGAGTCTTTAAAAAGTTGATTAACTTAATAAAAAACCTTAAGTCTTTAAAAATTTATTTATTAGAAGTAGTTTAAAAATAACAAGTCATTTCAATGAATCAAAAAAACATAATTATTATGTTAGAGATGATCTAATTGAAATGAATTATAATACACTTAATGTAGTTGGAATTGATGGTACAAATCTAAAAATAGAATTAAGCAATTATTATTATAAAACAAAATTAAATTGCATGATATCTTCTGATTGGAGTTTAAAAACTATTATTGCATATAATTTTGATAAAAATGAGAACTTAAAAAACGTGTAAAATGTTTTTAAATTAATTAATAACTATTCATTAAAATCTAAAACAAACAAAATAATACAATCTTACAGAGATTTAACTTTTTCAAGTGAAAAAATATATTAATTTGTAAATTTAAATAAAAATATAATGCATTTTATGTCTAGAAAAGGTTTTAAACGTAATGTTTCAACATAAAGCTTAAATAGATGAGTATAAAAAAAGTTTTTTAAAAGTTATGGTTAAAAATTTAATAATATAAAAAATTTTTATGATACGTTTAAAAAAAATAGTTGATGATTTTAACAAACTATAATTTTTGAAATATAATATATTTTATCAAAAAACCAACTATTTATAAAATAATTTAGTCTACTTAGATTACGTGATTCTAATTCTAAAAATAAGTAATTAAACTTATAACATAATATTTTACATAAAGTATATATAAAATTAATAAATCAAAAATATAAGGGTATAATCTAATTATTATTAATTAAAAATATGTTTAATAAATTAATAATATGATTGGAGTTAAAATATGAAAATATCTTTCAAAAATTTATGTCTATTTGGTAATCAGAACACAGTTCATTTAAGTGATTTGAATGTAATTTATGGTAAAAACGATATAGGTAAAAGTACCTTAAATAAATTAATATATTCATTAATTAAATGTAGTAGTATTTCAAAAGAATTTAATTTATATAATGAATTTGATAATAATCTAGTTGAATTTTTTAATTCTCTCAAATTTTTAATAAAGTATATTTATAAAATAGATCCTAATTTATACAAAGAAAAGAAAATTAAAGCAAAGAAAGTTTTTAATAATGATTTTAATCTAATTAAAGAGTTTGATATATTCATGAAAAGTAAAGATAATACAAATAACATTACTGATGAGTTTTTTACTGATGAGTACATATTTTTTGATGAAAATATTAAAAATGAAAATGAAATGCTGTTTAGCTTAAATTATATACTTAGTATGATACAGTATATTGAAGAAAAAATATCAGAAATTAACTACAAAAATAATAAATTACTTTTAAAAAAATATTTTGAACCTTTGCAAAATTTATACAATATTTTAATTAGTGATGTTAATACTGAAAGGTACTTTCGTATATTAAGTTTGAGACTAAAACAACAAAAGAATTTAAAAGAAGTTTTCATAATTTTAAATACTTGTTATAATTGAATTATAGAGAATAAAAATGATTTAGACATAAAAAAAACATTGTTATCTTTGACTGTTCCTAGTTTTACAAAAAGTATGTTTAATAATGATGTAAAATCAAAAATTACATCAACAGATTTAGTCACTAATGTTTTTTATGATGATAATGATATTAGTTTTGAATATCATTATGTTAATAACAATTATAATGATAATTTAGATGTTATTATAAAAAAAAATAATTATGAAATAAGTGATGTTACATATTGTGAGAACTTAATTGAAACTTTTAACTATTTTTTAACAAATAAATTTTCATTTGAGAATTATAAATCTTCAAGAAGTATTAACGAACTTAGATTTAAAAATTCAAATATGATAGATTCGAATAAAATATATAATATTAATTCTCCAGAAATAGATCTGTTGCAAAAATTAGATCCTAATTCAATAATCAAGAATATTAAAAATGAATCTTTTGACTTGAATGATGAATTAATAAGTTATTTTTCAGATAAAAATGAAGTTGATTTAATAATTGAAAAAATAGTTAATATAACTAATTTTGACCACTCTTTTATGAGGAGAAAAAATAATGGTTTATTTTTAAGTAGAAGAAATTATGAAATAAATGCATTAAGCTTATCTAAGGGGGTAATTACTTTTCAAGCTTTGATACTAATGTTAAAATCAGGGGTTTTTAAAAAAAACTCAGTTGTTATTTTAGACGAGGTTGAAAATTTTTTAAACCCATTGTGACAACACAAAATAGTTGAAATCTTTTTTGAAATATGTGAAAAGTTGAATTGTAAAATAATATTATCTTCACATAGCCCTTCTTTACTTACATCAATAGATATTAAAAAAAATAAATATAAAAATGTAAATATTAATTATATTTATATAGATAAAGAGAATGATTCTGAGTTTAGTAAAGTAATAGAATCTAATAATAATATTGTTATAGGTTCTAATATAAATGACGTTATGAATTTTATTGAAGAGGAAAATATAAATGATTTTTAAAACATATAAAGAAATATCAAAATGCACTCAGAATTGTCTTTCTAATAATTGTTGTTATGTACAACAAGAGTCTACAACTCTGCATTCCGCTAGTAATTCTTTAGATCAAGGCATAGATTTTGATTATATTGTAAAAACTTATTTTTCTAATAGAAGGATATGTAGTAAACATAAGTTAACACCTAAATCAGTTGACTCAATTTTATTTAATAATAAAATCTCAAGTAAGTCATTACTTTTTTTAATAGAATTTAAGCATATAAATTTAAAAAACCTAAAAATAGAAAATTTAGTGATAAAAATTAGAGACTCCGTTTGTTATTTAGCAGTTCTTATTAATTTATTACTTACAAATGAAATAATATTTTATTTTGTTTATAAATCTAGAATATCAAGACCTGCAAATGATTCTTTTAAAGCTAATCATATTTGTAATATCTTAGAAGAAAAACTCAATAAATTTTTTACAATCGAAAATATTGAATTTAAAGCTAAAGCTATGAGTTTTGAATCATTTGATAAAAAAACAAATACTTTATTCATTTTAGATAAATTTAACGAAAATATTAATTTTTATGATTTTTGTTTGTTTAATAGTTAGTTGCTTTCTTTATTTTTAATATTAAATTACTGATTTAATTAATTAAAATTAATAATAGAACTTGTTATTTGTATTTTCAACAACTATTTAATTATTTTATCGATTAACATAAATTTTATTATAAATACAATTATTGTATTATATATCTATTGAAAAAAATAAGAGTGTTTTAAATTAAACATCTTTATTTGAAATGTTATTTACAATTAAAGTACATAGATCTTTGTATTATATTAATATAGAACTAATAATATATGTGATTTAAATGGTTTAATATATTTTTAAAATAAATAAAACTTTTCATCTACTTTAATGATTTTTAATTAATAATCTTAAAAAATTTAAATATTATAATTTTAAAAATAGTCTAAATTATACTAATGATTTATTTAAAATATTCTATATTTATTTTATCCAAATAAGAAATATTAATTAACAAAAAAAACATATTCTATACTTTAAAGGGTCACCCCAAACTATACAAAAATTATTTATTAAATTTTTATAGAATGTTGTCTTTTTATAGCAAAAAACAAAACTATTTTTTTCAGTTGAAAAAATGAAAATAGTAAATGAATTTTATCATCTAAGGTAAGTGCAAAAAAATAAAAAATAATATTAAACTAGACTGGGAAAAATGAATTCTACACTAGAAAGAAGTGTATTTTTTTATATCAAAAAATTTAACGGTTGAACAATGATTGAAAATAATAGATGTATGTAAAAATGAAGGAATAAGAGTAGCGGAGTTGGAATATAGAATAATAAAATCTAAAATTTTGAAACACTCATGTGAAATTTGTAAAAGAATTAAAACAAAAGCTAGATTAGTAGATAATTATGGTATGAAAAGTTTAATTAAAAAAAGGTTCTGGAAGATACAAAAAAAAGAGATGATTCTGATAATCATGGAATAATCTATAATTTCAAAAAAGTGAAATTATAGAAGATTGAATTAAAAATAAAAGAGATGAAAACGAAAGGCAATCTATTAACAAAATAAAGTCATTAAACACAAAATTAAAAGCAAGAATTATACAGATGCATCGATCACCTTTTTATAAAAAAAATGCTACTAGAAAGTATAAATAGAGCCATCTAAAAGGTGTTGTTGAAAGTATTTTAATAGAGTTAAAATTTGTTTAGGAAGTAGAAAAATAATCGTTTTGTTAAAACGAAAAGGATTCATTATTAATGAGAGAACTTTGAGACATTATTTAAAATGATGAGGTTTTATAATTAAAACAAGATTTAAAAAATACTAAAGTTAAATTTCTTGATTTAGTTAAACATAATTATAATCCAGAAAAAGACAATAGAATAGCGACTGATGTTTATGAATTCCTGAGTTGGTTTAAGGAATAATTACTATTTATCTGCAGCTATTAGCCATAGGACTTAAAAAATAGAGTCTTGATTTTTAACGCAAAGAAATTAAACATAATTAGTTGTAAACATATTAAACAAAATTAATAAAACTAAACATGGATTAAAATACTCAAGCTATGAAATAAAAGATTTAGTAAAAAAAATGGATAGTAAAAATATGAATGAGTATAATAGGAAATTCACTAAACAATAGAGTAATTGAATATTTTGTTTGTTGTTTAAAAGGAGAATATTTAATTACATTAATACTCACATATTTAAATTTGATGAAATATACAAACACATTAATTGGTATATTAACTTGTACAATAACAAAATAATATAAAAAGTTTTAAATTGAAAAACTCCAACCAAAGATAGCGTGATTTTTTAAAAACTGTATAATTTGTTTCTCCAATTTATATTTATTATTTTTCATACATATAAAAACTTATAACTATAAGTTATATTATTGTTTAATTTGATTAACAATATAGTTACTAGGGGGTTGTGTATGAAAATAAAAATTTATGCACCATTAGATTGCACGATAAAAAATATTAGAAAGTGCAAAGATGGAGCGTTTTCTAGTTTATCATTGGGTAATGGATTTTTAATAATACCTAAAGAAGATGAATTTTATAGCATGTTTGAAAATGCGACAGTTAAATCTGTATTTGAAACAAACCATGCTTATTTATTTAATGTAAATGGAATCGAATTTTTACTTCATTGTGGGTTAAATACAGTAAATTTAAGTTCAAATGTTTTTACAAGTTATATTGATAACAATAACAATCAGTCTTTAAATGATCGAATATTTAAAGTGGATATAAAACAATTGAAAAAAGAAAACTTTTCAGTTGAAACTCCATTTGTTTATGAAGGAAGTTATGAAATGGAGGGATTTGAAGAAAAAGATTACAAAAGAGGGGAGTTAATAACAATTGTAAACGTACCTTTTACAAATCGATTAATAAAAGATGAAAAAATTGAAGAGGATTTAGAAGGTTATGAATCAAAATTTCTAAAACTTGCAAAAGAGATTAATGAATTAGTAGGAACAAAGGAAAATTACGACAAAGTTTATAATTGTGTTACTAGAGTTAGGTTTAAGATATTAGATAAGAAAAAAGTTAAATATGAAGAACTTAAAAAACTTTTAAATATTAAAGGTGTTAATTGAGCGGGTAATGAACTTCAAGTTATTGTAGGAGGAGAGAGTGGTCTAGTAAAAAAAGAGATAAAAAAATTAAACAATGGTGATTATTCAAATATAGATTTTAAAAAAAATAACAAAGACAAAAAGTTTAGTATATCATCAGCTCTTTCAGGAATACTTGTTCCATGTTTACCTTTATTGACTGCATCAGGACTTTTATTTGCTCTCTACTCGATTTTAACTCAATCTAAAGCAATACCATCAGATCCACAGGAAAATATGTTTGGATTTTTAATGTATATTTCTTCAATCACTGGGTTATCATTAGTAGGAATATTCTTATGCTACAACACTACAAAATATTTTGGTGGTAATGTTTATATAGCAATTCTCATTGGGCTAATATTAACTTCAAGACTTTATTCATTTGTTGGTACACAAGTTTCAAGTGAAATGGTTGATGGAGCAAAATCAATAAAGGATATAGCATTTGGAACTTTTATTAATGATATTGATAGAGGAATAAATGGCTGATATTTATTTAGAATTGGTGATTATCCCGTTACTATTAGAGCTTATGAAGGTTCTATAATACCATTTGTGGCAGCTGGTTTTATATTGACTAAAGTAGATATATTAACTAAAAAGATAGTCCCTAAATCTTTAGATTTTATATTTGGTACATTTCTAACAATGATATTAACTTTAATACCAATGTTTTTTATCTTAGGTCCATTACTTTCACTTGTCGAATATGGTATTTCAACCGCTATTATATGAATGGAAAAATGACCTTTTGGTATTGGTATAACAATATATGGTCTACTTTATCAAGCAATTGTATTGACAGGCACCCATAATATTATTAATATGGCAGTAAATATTAGTTTTCTAAAAGGAACACCTTCACTAATATTTGCAGTAGCAGGAGTTGCAATGTATGCACAAGCTGGTGGTTGTATAGGTGTAATACTTTTAACAAAGAATAAAGTGTTTAAAAGAAATGCAGGTTTAACATTAGCTCCACTATTTTTAGGAGGTATTTCAGAACCATTGTTATATGGGGTTACTATTCCAAAAATAAAACCATTTATTGCATCTTCATTAGCTGCTGGAATAACTTCATTTTTAATATATTATCTTGATTTAAAAATTGATATACCTGCAGGTGGTGGTTTATTTGCTATATTTGGTTTCATAGGAATCAAAAAACAATTATTAATTCTATTAATGTGAACTTTATCTATAGGTTTTGCAATATTATTTACAATCCTAATTTATAAAGAAAAATTAGATGAGTTTAAATATTCTATGAAATATAATAGACTATTAAAAAAAATACTTATTAAATCAAATTTAAAAGAAAATGAAGTATCTAATGTTTTTAATAATTTAAAAGAAGCATCAAATGAAATTAAAAATAATAAACTTTTATTTAAAAATTATGAAAAATATCTTATTAGTTTAAATTGTATTGATGCAAAACTAGAGAAAATTAAATTTAAGGAAGAAAAAAATAAAAATAAATTATATAAAAGTGCAATTAGAGCTAAAAAAAATAAAAATTTAACAGTTGAAGATAAAAATAAAATTATATTAAAATTTAAAAATTATAATTTAAATAATGAAAAAAATGTTTTAGAACTTAAAAAACAAAATATCATACTAACTTCTGTTGATCTGAAAAACAAATTTGATAATTTTATAAATAAAATATTTGATAAACAAAAAAGTATATTAACTAGTATAAACGAAAGTATAAGCTTTAATAAAGAGAAAATACTTAATGGGTTCAGTAATTCATTAAATTCTATAAACTTATGCTATGATTTAAAAACTAAACTTAATGATAAATTTAACTTTAAAAAAGATTGGAAAATGTAAATGAATATTCAAAAGTGATGAGAAAAAGAAGTCATTTATCAAATTTATCCCAAAAGCTTCAAAGATTCAAATGCAGATGGGATTGGAGATATAAAAGGTATCATAAATAAATTACCTTATTTAAAAAATTTGGGAATAACATCAATATGATTATGTCCAATATTTAAATCACCAATGTATGATAATGGATATGATGTATCAGACTATTTAGATATAAACCCAATATTTGGAACTATGGAAGATATGTTAAATTTGATAAATGAAGCTAAAAAAATTAATATAAAAATAATATTAGATTTAGTGATAAATCATTCTTCTTCATTTCACCCTTGGTTTAAAGAGGCATTAGCAAATCCAAGTAGCAAATACAGAAATTATTATATTTTTAAAAAATCTTTAAATAATAAACCTCCAAATAATTGAAGATCGGTTTTTGGTGGTAGTGTTTGAGAAAAGGTAAAAAATGAACAAGATATATATTATTATCATACTTTTCATAAATACCAACCTGACTTTAATTGAGAAAATAAAAACTTTAGAAAAGATATTTATAAAGTTGTAAACTTTTGACTAGAAAAAGGTATAGCAGGTTATAGAGTGGATGCTATAACTTTTATTAAAAAAGACCAAGATTATAGTTCATTAGAACCTGATAATAAAATAAATGACAATTTGGTTTCTTGTAAATATAAAACTCTTAATAGACATGGAATACTAAATTTTTTAAAAGAGCTAAATGATAATACTTTTAAAGTTTATGATGCATTCACAATTGGTGAAGCACCAGGCGTACTTTATGAAAATTTTGATGATTTTATAGGCAATAATGGTGTATTTTCAACAATATTTGATTTTAAGTATAGTGACCCACAATTAATTAATGGTGATTGATTTAAATTTAAAAAGTTTGATTATAGTGATTGAATTGATAAAATAATTAACTCTCAATTAAAGTTGCAAGAATTAGGTCATAGTATTGTATTTTTAGAAAATCATGATCAATCAAGATCTATTTCCAAATTTATTCAAAACCAAAAGTTTCAGACTCTTGATAATGCAAAATCCTTGGCTTTATTGAATATTTTTCTAAAAGGAGTTCCTATTATTTATAAAGGACAAGAAATTGGTATGAAAAATTTTACAAGACAATCAATAGAAGAGTTTGATGATGTAGAAAGTATATCTAAATATGAAGATGCCAAAAAAAAACAATTTAAATCTAAAAGAAGCACTTAGATATATAAACTTAAGAAGTAGGGATAATGCAAGAACTCCTTTCTGATGAGATAATACTTTGTATGCAGGTTTCTCAACTGTAAAACCATGAATAAAAATGACAGATGGTTACAAAGATATCAACACAAATAATAATAAATTATTAGAATTCTATAAAAAATGTATTAATTTAAGAATAAAAAGTGAATTTAATAATGTATTTACTTTTGGAAGTATTAAATTTAATAGGGATAATCCATACTTATTTAACTTTATAAGATCTTATGAAAATAAGAGTGCACAATTTGTAATTAATTTTAGTGAAGAAATACAAAAAGTAAAAATTGAAAATATTAATAACATAATCTTAAACACTATTGATAGTTTAGATATAGAAGATGAATTAATTATTATGAAACCATTTCAAGGAATAGTGTTATCAGTTTAATATCTATAATTGTAATTTTTAACTTATATAGTTTTATTAGCATATTATTACTCCAGTGTCCAACACTGGATTTTTAAATCGACATATTTTTATTAATTATATGGTATTTAATATATTAAGTAATTAAATTGTTAGTTTAATATTATATAAAGTTATTTTTTAGTTTTATATTTTTAAATATATATAACTTTATATAAAATTTAAGTTAGTCATAAATAAATTTTTCTCAATTAATTTTATAGATTATAATTATTGATTCTTTTAATTTTGTGTATTTTTTAAATAGTTTTTTTAATTTTAAAACTTATAACTATAAGTATAAGTGTTCTTTAGAATTATTTAAAATATTAATTAATATATCGATGAAGTATATTAAGTATAATAAAATATAAAAATTTTGGTTTATAAAATACATAAATAATCATTTACTATAAATATTTATACTAAGTTTTACTTAGATAATCTGTAGTTATTTGAAAATAAAATATTTTCATATATATGATAGTGGATTTATTTATTTATTTAATTTTATATAAAGAAAGGATAAAGATGAAACTTTTTATTAAGAAGAAAGAAGTGGACCCAGAATTAAAAAAGTTAATTCAATTGCTAGGGAATGTGGATAATATTGAAAATGTTAATCATTGTTCCACAAGAATGAGAATAACATTGAAAAACACTGAAAGTATAAATATAACTGATATTGAAAATCTAGACTTAATAAATGGTGTTATTTTAAAAGATAAATTATTACAATTTGCAGTAAAAAAAAGCACTGAAGAATTTAACAAGGAGTTTTTAGTAGAATTAGGAGTAAATATTAAAAGATTAACTAATCTTTTTGATGTAAAATTAAACATTAAAAAAAGTTTTTTTAAATGATTAACTGATGGTATTGGAGTTTTATTTACACCATTATTTCCATATGCAATAAGTCTTGCGCTTGTAGCTACTATTGGAAATATTATAAACAACATTGAAGTTAATGGTTTAAAAATTAAAGATCTTGGTAAGTTTGCATATACATTAGGTTCAATGTTTGAATCTTTTCAAAATGCATTAGTATTAACTTTTAGTATTTTAATTCCTTGAACAATATTTAAAATGATGAAAGGGAGTCAATCACTTGGTATTTCTCTTGGAGTAGTTTTGTGTGCTAAGGATTTAGCATCTACTAATATGTTTATGCAGGGTGATGGAAAACTATTTGATTGAGGATTAAGTAGTAGTGAAGGTTTTAAATGATCTTTTTCTGACTATGCTAGTGGATATCCATGAAAAATTTCCTTTGAAGGACAAATATTAACTCTAGTGCTTATTGGATTTATGGCAGTATATATTGAAAGATTAGCTAAAAAAATAAAATCAGGAGTTGTTAGAGAACTTTTAGGTATACCTATGGTACTAATAATACCTTTCTTTGTAGGCTTATTATTAATAGCACCAATAGGAATGTTAATTACATATGGTATGAATCTTGCAATAACTTGAGCTACTATTACAAATCCAATTGCTAAATATATATTTAACCCAATAATAGGGTTGTTATTACCATGAATGGTTGTTACAGGATTTATTCATATATTTAATGTAGTTGGTTTACAACAGTTCATAACTTATGGAGCAATGTCTGTAGCACCAATGTGTACACAATTAAATATTGCGGTTGCAACTAGTACTATGGTAATTGCTTTATTACATAAAAAAAATAAAGAATTACAAAAAGTAGCAACACCTTCTTACTTAATTGCATATATTGGAGGTTCTACAGAAGCAGCTCTGTTTGGAGTATCATTAAGATTCTTATTCCCAGTACTTGCAACAAGTATTGGAACAGCGGTTGGATGTACAATTATTACAGCCTCTGGAACTTTAACAACAATGGGACCAGTATCATTATTAGTATTCTTATGTGTGATTCAAGATGCAGGTTCTATACCAGGCCTTGGTATAAATACATGAGCTGGTACTGGATTTTTATGAATGGCTGTAGCATTAGCATCAACAATTGCATCAACATTTTTATTGACAGTTCTATTCTCAAGAATTGGTTATTTTAAAAGAATGACAAAAGACATAATTGATAGAGATTTTGCACCACTTGAAGGTGAAAATAATATTGATAAAAAAATAAAAAAAATTAAGGAGTAAATTATGAAAATAAATAAAGATATTCAATGAAAAAAATATTATGATATTGATAAAGAATATTTTGATAAAGCAAATCAACTTGTAAAAAGTGATGTTTATTATAGACCAAAATATCACATAGCATCACCAAATGGTTTGGTTAATGACCCAAATGGACTATTATTTAAAGATGGTGTTCACCACATACATTATCAATGATCACCAGTTGAGCCATTTCATGGTTTTAAACATTGAAGATATGTTACAACAAAAGACTTCATAAATTATAAAGATCATGGAGTTTCAATGGTTCCAGATCATGAAAAAGAAAAATACGGGTCATTTTCAGGAAGTGCATACGACTTCGGAGATACTGTCAAAATATATTGAACCGGTAATATGGAAGACGGCAAAGGCGAAATGAGCGAAGAAATTCAATTAGTAGCTGATTTTAAAGATGGTAAAATAATTAATAAAAGAGTAGCGGTGCCTTGAGATGGTGAAAAATATACACCACATGCAAGAGATCCAAAAATATTTGAATATAATAATAAAAAATATCTTATATTTGGAGTTAGAACAAAACATGATGATCTAGGTGGATTAGCATTTTATGAAATGAAAGATTATGATAAATTTGAATTTGTTACAATCTTTAAACCATCAATTAAAGGTAATAATTATGGAAATATGTGAGAATGTCCTAATTTAGATTTTGTTGATAATAATTACTTATTCTTTATTTCTGCAGAAGGCTATTACAATAGTGAGGATAAGTATGAACTTAATAGTTCAAGAAATGTTGTATATACACTTTTAAATAAATTGGATTTAAATAGTTCTGAGTTAAATGAAAAGTTTGAAATGAAAACTGTAGATTCAGGTTATGACTTTTATGCACCTCAAACATACTGAATGAATAAAAAACTTGTTTGATATGGTTGGTTTGGAGTTTGTGATGTACAATACCCAACTGATGAATATTCATGACATTCAATGCTAACTATCCCAAGAGAATTAAATGTTGAAAACGATATGTTAATACAAAAACCTTTAAAAGACTTTAAAGACAATGTTTTATTTAATTCAAAAAAAATAAAAACAAATATTATAGAAATCAATAAAGCTAAACATATTAAATTTAAATTATCTGATAATATATCATTTAAAATATTAAATGATAAAAATGAATATTTATTAGTTGAATTTAGTGATAAAGAAATATTAATGGATAGAAATAAACAGTCAGCTAAAGTTGATTGAGATTTTGAAACACCAAGATATGCAAAAAGAAAAGTTGTAGGAAAAGAACAAGAAGTTGAAATGTTTATTGATTCTTCTTCAATAGAGTTATTTGCAGATGATTATAAAACTGTATTTACATCAAGATTTTTTGTTAAAGAATTTAATAGAATCGAATTTTCAAAAGAGATTGAATTAATAGCATCAGATATAAAAAACATGAACATTGAATAAACTATATTTAATAATTATGAAACTTGTAATATTACTAGTTTTTTTATTTTAGACAAGCTTTTATTATAGTAAATTAAATAACATTATACAAAATTTATATTTAACTAAATTTGACAATAATAAATAACTATTTTTTTAATATTATTGATTTTATTTCAACAATAACTATTAGAGTATTGAATAAAGTATTGATAATAAAAACAAAAATAAAAATTAAAAAAACGAAAAACAGATTCACATAACATTTTATTAATCTTTTATTAGAAGCATTTTTTAAATTTGCCGGATTAATTATAGTATTGAGTCTATATTATAAAACGGTTAATTGAATTTGCATTCATATATGAAAGTTTTATATAACAATATTATATTGTTCTTTATATATGAACAAAATATTTGTGTTTAATGATATATGTTTTTATAGATTACTAATATATAGTTTATAAGTAAAATAAAATTATCACTACATAGTACCTGCAAAGCCGTATTCATATATAGATTTTTTATTTAATAAATTACGCAACGAATCTAGTTTTTTCTTTCAATAAATTTCCTTATCATTATCCAAGTAACAAATTATACTTCTAAAGTTACCTATAAAAGTTAAAATGTTGTTATAATTAACAATTAAAGTGAGAATTATATTAATTCATCGTATATCTTTTTAAACAATCATTTAATGTATATGTTTAATCATTTTTTAAAAAAGCAATTTTCTTTATGAAAGAGAATAAACAACCTTAAAGAGACCATATTAGTGATACTTTAAATACTAATATATTCAAAAGAAAGGTTGTTTTTTATGCCAAAAATAATAGATAAAAAGATAAAATTAATAGCTATAAAAAAATTTTTAAGTGGTGAAAAACCGAAGTCAATAAAAGAAGATTTAAATTTAAAAAGTGGCGTTGCTCAGATATATCAATGAGTAAAAAAGATATAATATTAATGAATTAGAAAGCGAATTAGATTATTCGCCTTGTGAGGTTAATATTTATATGCAGAAAGATATAGAAAATAAATTACTTAAAAAAGAAAATCAAAAACTCGAAAAAGAGATTAAAAACTTAAAAAAAGAAAAATTGAAAGATAGGGCTAAAATAGAATTTTTGGAAAAGCGCATGCCTTCTTGCATGAATTTATCGAAAGAACAGATGAAGATACAGACAAGTAAGAAGGCTTGAAAAAATGATGCCTATAATATTATTTTTTATGATAATTCAGTTGAGCTGAATTTAAAGGATAAATGTAAAGCACTTTTTGTAAATTACTCAAATTATGCTAAGTGAAAAATAAAATATCATGATATTTTATCAAGAGGTAAGACAACTAAGTTAAAACGAAAGTATAATAAACGTGCGATTGAATTAATTAATAAGTTCACTAAATTAAATGGTGCTTCAGGCGCTCGCAATGTAAGTTCTTGAATTACGGACAATCATGCAGTTAACATTAGTTATAAAATAGTAAACGAACTAAGAAATAATAAACTTGTAAAATTACCAAAAATTAAGAGAGTTGCAAAAAAATATACTAGTCAAAGGGGCAATGTTGTCCCAGACCTTATTAAAAAAGATTTTAAATCACAATATAATTTTCATAAAATTGGTTTAGATGGTTCTTATTTAGATCTTATAATAAATGGGAAAAAAACAAAAATATTAGGAGAATTTGCATACAATTGATACAATCGAGATATGATTGCTTACAATTTTGATTTCAGTGAGAATTCGCAAGTAGTAAGTAAAACAATTATGGATATTATTAATGTAGTAAGTAATTATAAAGTTGATTATTCAATTATCCAAATGGATAGAGATACAGCAAACACTTCTAATATAGTTAAAAACATAATTGAATGTTACCCAAATTTTGTTTTATCAATGTCATAAGCTGGTTTTAAACATAATGCTCCGACAGAATCATTAAATGGTTGATTTAAGGAATGTTTTTTTGCAGAATATGGAAATATATTTCTTAGTATCCAAGAATTTTTAAATAAATTTGATGAATTTATTATTAAAAGAAACTCTTTACAAACTTACATATACAATAAAAAAAGAAGCCAAATAATATAAAATTTTCAGGTCTCTTTAAGGTTGTTTATTCTAAGTAGAAAAAAGATAATTTTGTTAAAAAAAGATTTATTTTAAATTTAGTTCTTTAATATAATATTTAAAAAGATGAGATTTTACAATTATGACAATAGTCAAAGAATAATAAGATCAAGTTTCCTAATATAGTTAAGCATAATTATAATATAAAACAAATTAATTAACAGTAACTAATTTTATCATACTGATGCATTGGTTTAAGAAATTAATAATTATTAATTTGCAACTATCAATAATATGAATAAAAAAGAGTTTCTTTATGCTTATTATAAAGAACAATATCCGATTAGTTGTAGAAAAAATAAACGAAATTAATAAAATAAATTTTTAATCATATCATATTTACAATATTTAAGTTTTGAAGTAATGTTTAGTAAAAAAAAGATAGTAAAATATCAATGAGTAGAATAGTTAATTCAATATACAACAGTGAAAATGAAATATTTTTAAGCTGATTAAAATGAGAATGTTTAAATCACATTAATAATAAACAAAGTAATTAACAAAATTATACTTAAAATTTTAAACTGAAAAATCCCGACCATAACAAGCATTAATATTTAAAAACTGTAAAATTAATTTTAATATTTTTTTTACATATTTTTAAGATAATTAATGAAAATACTTTTTATATTAGTTATAATTATTTATAATAAAATTATTTTTTTTAATTTATAACAATAAAAATTTTTATAAATTAAAAGTATGAAAACTTATGTAATATCATTTAATTAAAATTTATCTAAAAAGCTACGTTTATAAAGTGGTTTACTAAAAGCATAATAATTAATGATTTTTACATTAATTAAATTTAAAAATGAAAGGAGTTAAATTATGAAAATCAGCAGTTTAAAAGAAAAATTAATTAATAATGAACTTTTTGATGAAGAGTTAAACATATTTTTAAATAGTGGATTGTTTCATAATCTACCGAAATGTTTTACTAGCTCTAAAAATAAAAAAAATTCTTTTCTCAAAATAATAGAATATTTTGAAACTACTAATGATGATACTTATTCAAGTCTAATAAATATAGATTTTGAAACTGATTTTGAAAAATTAAAAAATTTCATAAAAATAATTAAAAGTAAAGTTAATTACACACTTAAAAATGCAAATGGATGAAAACAAAAAAAAGGGCTTCCAAGCGCTTCATTTCTAATACAAAAAAGTGATAATTTTTTACGAAAAATAAGCGTACCACATTTCTTATCATATATTTTTCAAGTTTTTTATTTTTTAATAAATAAATTAATGATTTATAAAATCATAAATAATAATATTAATAAAAATAATTTGTTTAAATTGTTTAATGATAATAAAAACTATGAAGAAATAAGTTATCTTCAACAAAACTACGATGAACAAGTTTTCCATTTAAATAATATTTCAGATATTAATTATTGTGATTTTAATTCTAATAATAATTTTTCTAAAAACATTCAAATAAAAAATGAAAAAAATTTGGTAAGAGATATATTTATAAAATAGATATAAAAGATTTTTATAACAGAGTTTATAGTCATATCTTTACACAACCACCTATAATTGAATTTCTTACAAGTATAAATGAAAACGAAAAAATTTTTAAAGAAAATAATTATATAAATAGTTTTGGAGATTTATTAGACAATTTTTGTAATATTGTAAATGAGAATCAAACCAATTTACTTATTACAGGTCCATTTACTTCAAATATAATTTCTGAAATAATATTATCCTTTATTAATTATAAATTACATCAAGAAAAGATTACTAACTTTATCAATTTTAAGGATGATTATGAGTTTTATTGTAACAATGAATCTGAATATTTAAAAATACACAATATATTCCAAAACATTATTAGAGAAATAAATTTTGAAATTAACCCAAATAAGACAAGTGTTAAAAGTATATTGTATAACGAAGATGTAGATTATATTAAGTTAAATTATATTAAAGAAAGATATAGTAATTTAAAAAAACCATCTATTAATGAGTGAAATGCATTAAGTAATTATATCAGCAAAGTTGAATATAGAAATAGCAAATATGTATTTAAAATTTTAAAAGACATAATAATTAAACAAATTAACGATAATTTGTATAAATATATTTTTGTATATTTAGTTAATTATTTGATGATTAACGATAGACCAAGCAACATTATTTTTGATATACTTTTTGAAGCTTTTAAATATTGTAAAGAAGATAAAGGATTTTATATAAATAAGTTAAAAGTTTTAATAAAAGAAAGTATTAATAATAATGCTCTTTCAGTAATATATTTATTCTATATATTAATAAAATTAGAAATTGATATTAAAGAATTAGTTGAATTTATATACGAATTAGATGCTATTAATACATTTTCTTTAATGATTGTTATCAATTACCTAAGAAAAAATCTAAATAAATGTGAATATATTTACGAAGATTTTATTTATAAGTTAGTCGAAATAATAAATAAGGAGATAGAATTAACTAAAAAAATATACGATAATATCTATTTTAGTGATAAATCCTACCTATTTATTGAAATTTATAAATTTAAAATAAAATATAATAATTTATTTCCTAGCACTATACTAGATAATTTAGATAAACCTGAAGATAATTTTTTAAAATTTATCATAGATAACATTGATTTCATAGATGTGTAGTAAATTAAATTGAAAATTATTTAATTTAAATAAGTTATATTTCACAAAAATTAAACATAAAAATCAACTTAAAAATATATAATGATTACATTTTTTTTATAATAAAAAATTATATTAATAAATTATTAAATAAAAACAATTTTTATATAAGAGATTTAACAAAAATTGTTTGTTTACTATAAGCTATAACTTCTCGTAGATTATTTCAATATAATCAATTAAAAAAAACTAAAATTGAATGGTTAACTAAAGATTTTTATGTATATGCTAAAAAATTATTTAATGAAGGTGACCCATCAAACAAACTAAATTATAAAGAATTAATTTATATAAATCATGATAAGTGTCTATCTATAAGAATTATAAAAGAAAATTATTTAACTACTGACATTATTAATAGTGGTACTTTTGATTGTTATCACGAAGAAAAGAAAACATTATGACAATTTTATATAAAGAATAACTTAACTAAAAAATCCTATTTTGAAACAATTATGTATGCTTATATTCTATACATTAACTATAAAGAAGTATTATATAAAATATTAAGTTTTAAAGTATGTGTAAGTACATCCACAAGTGATGACGAGTTTTTAAAATCAATTAATAACTAATTTGTTAATATAAATATAATGTTTTAAAATATATGTAGTGATTAAGAAATAAAGGGTAATAGAAAGAATGTATAAAAAATATAACAAAGGATTATTAACAAAATATGTTAATAATGAAATTCATTTACTATTAGATGATCAGAAAGTACTAATATTTGACGTTTCAAGTATATTAATTGAAAGTAAAAAGTTTATCAATAATAATATTAATAAAACAATTGTAATAGAAGTAAAACCTAAATGATTTTTATCAAAAGGTGCAGTTGAAGTTTTAAATTTTTATACTATTGCAAGTTGAAATAACAATGCATTTTCATTATTTTGCCAAGCTATGAATAAATATATTTGATCAAGTGATTTTTATATCGAATTGAGTCATTTAATAATAATGATAAAAACTTAATTAATAAAGAGAATAATGATGTTTTACTGCACTTTTTAAAAAACTCTCAAAAAAAATTCAAAAATTTAGGCATTAAGATCCTATCTTTTTTTCATCTTGAATGTCTAAATTTTAATATTCTGACTACTTTTTTTAATAATATTGAAATAGATGATATAGATTATTTTAAAAGTAAATTTGTAAGTTCTATTTTAGAAAGATTAAGAAATATTGATAAATATATTGATGTAACTGAATATTATAGTGATATATTTGATTGTTTAATATCTTTAAAATTAAATCTTAATGTTGAAAAAATAAAACATTTATATTTTATTCTAAATATTTATAAAAGCTGCAGTGAAAATGGGGATCTTTACCTAAAAAGTACTGAGTTAATGAAATTATTAGATGATACATATTTAAAAGATGTTAGAAATTTAATTACTGATTGTATTGAAAACAATTATATTAAAAAAGTATCTACTAATTCTAATAAGATCAAATACTATCCTTATATATACTATCTATATGAATATGAGATATCTAAAAAAATAAAACAAATATTAAAACAAGAACATATAAATTTATTTAAAAATGATTGAGAATATTATGCAAAAAATTTTAATATCGCTAATTTAAATATATTAACTGAAGAGCAAGTAGAAGTATTAAAAAGTTATATTAAAAATAAAATAATTATTATTAATGGAAGAGCAGGAACAGGCAAAACAACTGTTATTAAAAGCATTGTAGATTTAACTAAAAAAGTAAATCCCAGTTGTGAAATAAAATTATGTGCATTATCAGGTATGGCTGCAAGTAACATAAAGACAAAAATAGGTGATGAATATAATATTAATTCATTAACGTTATATTTATTTTTGTTTCTAATGAAACAATGTTTGATTTATTTCTTTATAAATTTGCCATATAAAAATTCTCTATATATAGATTATATTAGAAATTTTTTATTCAAACTCTATACATAGAGGATTTTATTCATATGTTATACTTGATATAATATTTTTTTAATCTATTGTGTTTGTTAATATTTGATACAAGAAAATTTTATTTTAGCATGTTTTAATAATGTACATTTTATATTATTTATGGTTTTTTATTTATCTATTTATTTCCTCGATTCTTTGGATATTAAGTTTTTCTATCATAACTTTTGCATTTTTTATATCGTCTTTATTAATAAATATTACATCTAAAATACTTTGAGAGTAAATAAGACTGTTGATTAATTTAACTTGCTCAGAATTAAAAAATTTTATATCATAAATAAACAAGTCTTTAATATTAAATTTATGTTTCTGAATATAATTAACTCTGTGGTTTCTCTTACTAAATATTTCTGGGAAATAAGTATCTAGAAGATAAAAACCTCACGGATTATTTTTTCTTGTAATATAATCCGCAATACAAGTGTCAGGTATACAATCTAATGCTGTAGTTTTGTTTAGAGTAATACAAAGTTTTGGGGTTATAGGCATAAATTCGATTATTGGAGTACTTGTTATATTATCGGCAATATGAACTGAAATATGATCATTTAAAATAAAGTTATCATTTATGTTATCTAATTTAATAAAATTCAAATAAGTTTCTTTAAAAAGAAATTTGATGTGATATCTAATTGAAAACGAGTTGTAAGATTCATCTTCATTAAATAGCTTGTATATTTCAAAATCACCTCTAATTATCTTTAAATAATAATTTTCATATAACAAGACTATATCATTAAGCATAGAAATTTTATTTTCTTCTGGATTTAAATTTTTAAATGTTTCATTAAATAAGTAATCACCATCTAAATTATTTTTTTTGATAAGACTACTTTTATTTCTATATCATTGTAATGCAAGAAAGAGCTTTATTAACATAATTTCTTTTCTGGTTATTCTGATAGTTTGAAATTTTCCAAATTTTTCTATAATATCACTTAAAACTAATGAACAGGAATTTTCCATATTTGAAAGAATATTTTCTATTTTGTTGAATTCGTAAATTGTTCCCTCATAAAACTCTTTTTCTAAAAATGGGTCCTTATTTCTTTCTTTTATATTATAATTTTCATAACTGTTATTTTTTATATTATAGTAATTAATTATATTATTATTTGCTCATTTTTTAATATAAAATTTTGGTAAAAAATGTTGATTAACTTTAGAATTAGACATAATAAAACCTTCTTTCTTAAATATTTTATAAGATATATTATTAAAAATAATTTAATAATTAATTTTAAAAGAAAAAAACTAATATTTAGTTTGAACAAAACAAAAGTTTTAATAAATGAAATATTTAAAAAAATATAATAACTAAATAAAATTGACAGATAAACAACTATAAAGAGACCAGATTAGTGATACTTTAAATACTAATATATTCAAAAAAAGGGTTTTTTTATGCCAAAAATAATAGATAAAAAGATAAAGTTAATAGCTAAAGGATCACCTCAAACTACAATTACTTTAACAAATTACTCTTGTACATTTCTATAGGAGTAATTTTTAATTTATTTATTATTCTATTGTATGAATATTTCAGATACAGTTTTCCATTCAAGATAGAAATTCTGTTTTGTTTAAAAATTTATATATTTTAAAATTATTTTATATAATATTATTAAAAAAAAGTTTCTACTATTGCGTTTTGTCATGAAGCATAACCTTCCGTAATACTTTATTGTATTTTATTTTCTTTACAAAAGTCTATCATACTAATACTTCTAAATTGTGCTCCTCTATCTGTATAGATAATTGAATTACATATATTGTAGTTATTTTTAATATATTTATTGATTTTATTAATTCTTTTGTAGTTTGATTACTTGAAAAATAAGTTTTTAAAGGTAATCTAGAATAAACATAAATATATGCAAACATATATAATTTAGAGTTATTAAACTTAAATTCTAATATTTCAATGCATATTTTTTCCAAAGGTCTTGAAGCAAAAAATTCTACCTTAACAGTAAATGGATTTTTTAATAAATTTGGAGCTGTATTTACAGGTTCTTTTTTGCCATTAACATAAGATTTTCATTTTCAACTTTTTTCACAATTATCTGGAAAAAGTCCTTGACTTTTCATTGAGTTTAAAACTGTTTTTCTACCGAGACCGATTTTTAAAGCTATTTTTTTATGCCCTCATTTACGGTCGGTGCCATATTTTAAGTAACAATCATTAAATAGTAGTTAAATGAATAGATCATAAGAAGTATTTCTTTATGTTTTATAATCTTAAGAACCATTATTAACTCAATTTTTATAAGTTTTAAAATTAATGCTTAATAAATTTAATAGTCATTGAAGTTTTATATCTTTTTTGCAAGTATTTACTTTTTATTTTATAAATCTCAATGTTTATTTTTTTTCTTTTTAAATCATTTACTATAGATTCTGTAAACTTTCCCATGATTTTGAACTTATTAATTAAATCTCTATTTTCCTTATTTTTGTTTTGTATCTATTTTCTTAAAAAATTTAACTCTTGTTTAAACTGGGAAAAATAAATTCTACACTAGAAAGAGGTGTAGTTTTTTATGTCAAAAAATTTAACAGTTGAACAATGATTAAAAATAATAAATATATATAAAAATGAAGGAATAAGAATAGCTGAGTTGAATATAGAATAATAAAATCTAAAGTTTTGAAACACTCATGTGAAATTCGTGAAAGAATTAAAAGAAAAGCTAAATTAGTAGATAATTATGGTATGAAAAGTTTAATTATAAAAAAAGGTTCTGGAAGATACAAAAAAAAGAGATGATTCTGATATTCCTGGAATAATCGATGATTTGAACGAAGAACAAAAAAAGAGAAATTATAGAAGATTGAATTAAAAATAAGAAAGATGAACAAGAAAGGAAATCTATTAACAAAATAAAGTCATTAAACACAACATTAAAAGCAAGAATTATACTGATGCATAGAACATCATTTTATAAAAAAAAGTGTTAGTAGAAAGTTTAAATACAATCATCTAAAAGATGCTGTTGAAAGTATAATAATAGATTCAAAATTTATTTATGGAAGTAGAAAAATAATTATTATTTTAAAACAAAAAGGTTTCATTATCAACGAGAATAAACAACCTTAAAGAGACCTGAAAATTTTATATTATTTGGCTTCTTTTTTTATTGTATATGTAAGTTTGTAAAGAGTTTCTTTTAATAATAAATTCATCAAATTTATTTAAAAATTCTTGGATACTAAGAAATATATTTCCATATTCTGCAAAAAAACATTCCTTAAATCAACCATTTAATGATTCTGTCGGAGCATTATGTTTAAAACCAGCTTCTGACATTGATAAAACAAAATTTGGGTAACATTCAATTATGTTTTTAACTATATTAGAAGTGTTTGCTGTACCTCTATCCATTTGGATAATTGAATAATCAACTTTATAATTACTTACTACATTAATAATATCCATAATTGTTTTACTTACTACTTGCGAATTCTCACTGAAATCAAAATTGTAAGCAATCATATCTCGATTGTATCAATTGTATGCAAATTCTCCTAATATTTTTGTTTTTTTCCCATTTATTATAAGATCTAAATAAGAACCATCTAAACCAATTTTATGAAAATTATATTGTGATTTAAAATCTTTTTTAATAAGGTCTGGGACAACATTGCCCCTTTGACTAGTATATTTTTTTGCAACTCTCTTAATTTTTGGTAATTTTACAAGTTTATTATTTCTTAGTTCGTTTACTATTTTATAACTAATGTTAACTGCATGATTGTCCGTAATTCAAGAACTTACATTGCGAGCGCCTGAAGCACCATTTAATTTAGTGAACTTATTAATTAATTCAATCGCACGTTTATTATACTTTCGTTTTAACTTAGTTGTCTTACCTCTTGATAAAATATCATGATATTTTATTTTTCACTTAGCATAATTTGAGTAATTTACAAAAAGTGCTTTACATTTATCCTTTAAATTCAGCTCAACTGAATTATCATAAAAAATAATATTATAGGCATCATTTTTTCAAGCCTTCTTACTTGTCTGTATCTTCATCTGTTCTTTCGATAAATTCATGCAAGAAGGCATGCGCTTTTCCAAAAATTCTATTTTAGCCCTATCTTTCAATTTTTCTTTTTTTAAGTTTTTAATCTCTTTTTCGAGTTTTTGATTTTCTTTTTTAAGTAATTTATTTTCTATATCTTTCTGCATATAAATATTAACCTCACAAGGCGAATAATCTAATTCGCTTTCTAATTCATTAATATTATATCTTTTTACTTATTGATATATCTGAGCAACGCCACTTTTTAAATTTAAATCTTCTTTTATTGACTTCGGTTTTTCACCACTTAAAAATTTTTTTATAGCTATTAATTTTATCTTTTTATCTATTATTTTTGGCATAAAAAACAACCTTTCTTTTGAATATATTAGTATTTAAAGTATCACTAATATGGTCTCTTTAAGGTTGTTTATTCTACGATAGAACTTTGAGACATTATTTAAAAAGATGAGGTTTTATAATTAAAACAAGAGTTAAAAAACGTAAACAAGAATTTAAAAATACTAAAGTTAAGTTTCTTGATTTAGTTAAACGTAATTATAATCCGGAAAAAGACAACATAATAGCGACAGATGTTTCTTATATTCCTGGGCTGGTTGAAGGAAACAATTATTATTTATCTGCAGCCATTAGCCATAAGACTAAAAAAATTGAGTCATGATGTTTATCACAAAGAAATAATACTCAATTAGTTGGAGACACATTAAACAAAATTAATAAAACTAAATTCATATTGCATTCTGATCAAGTATCACAATACTCAAGCTATGAAGTAAGAGATTTAGTAAAAAAAATGATAGTAGAATATCAGTTAGTAGAGTAGGTAATTCACTAGACAACAGAGAAATTGATTTTTTTTATTGTTAAAAGGAAAATATTTGAATCACATAAATATTCACAAAATGAAATATGATTAAATATCAAACACATAAATTGGTATATTAATTGTTACATTAACAAAAGAATAAAAAAAAGTTTAAATTGAAAAACTACATCCATAGATAGCGTGATTATTTAAAAACTTGAAATTTATTTTCCCAAATTATTTTCAGTGTTGTTTTAAATCTTTTAAACTTATAAATGTAATAACATTTTTATGAAATGTTATGTTTTTCGTTTTTAAGAGTATTTAAAAATAAGTCCAATTTTTTTTGATTAATACATTTTTCAATTTCATCAAAGTTTTTATCAAATAAATTTGCAAAATCAAGTTTATTCTTAACTTTTTCTTCTCTATTTTCTGATTTTTTTATTTTATCAAAACAATTAGATAATTCTAATAATATAGAAGAGTTATCAATATATTTAAAGTCATCCGTAATAAATTTTACTAAATATTCTGCATCTTTAAAATTTTTATCCAATAATATAATATTAACTATATCAGGATTAAAATAATTTTGATATTTATTTATAGTATCATTAAAAGAATCATCATCATTATCAATTAAAACATTAATCTTTAAATCATAAACAAGCATGTATGAAATATATTTTAATAATTTTTTATTTTTGTCATTCCCTTTACCAGAACCTGCAAAAATTTTAATTTTTCCATTTTTAATAATTTTTGAATAAATTATTTTATCAGTATATCCTTCAACTATCAATATTTCATCGTTTTTACTAAATTTTTGATCATATTCATGATTATATAAATTTTTCATAACATCCTCCAACATTGTATATCTTCAATCAATAGTGTTATAATGATTTAAGATTTGAATTTTATTATCTTCGCTTATTTTGAACTTGAAAATTGTACCAACATTAAAACCAAACATTTCTAAATTATGTGATGTAAAAATTATTTTTCTATCTCTAGAACTAATTTTTTCAAACAATTCAATTAACTTGAACCTTATAGTAGGATGTAAAAAGTTACCGGGTTCATCTAATAAAATTATGTATTTATTATATTTATCTTTTAAAGAAATTCATTTTAATATAATAAAGATATAAAAAAACTCAATGTAACCTGATGATTTATATTCATTCATGTGTTTTAAAGAAGAATTCTTTAAAGAGTTGTCTTTAATATTTATAAAATATTTACCACTATCATAACCTAAATAAAATACACTATTATTTAATAAACTTTCAGAAACATTTTTTTTATAAAATTCATTTATTTCCATTGTTAAATCTGATAATTTTTTTTCTATAATGCTTTTAATTTCATCATGTTCTTCACCCCTTTTAGAGGTTAAATTAATAAAATCTTCTTTACTTATGTTACTTATTTCCATAAATTTATTTTGAATATAATTTAAATTTTCATTAGTAATGGATTCATAATCAAGTAAATTAAAACTAAAATCATTGTATATATCATTAGAAATACATGAAATATTTGGTATTAACTTATAAATAATATTTTCAAATATATAGTCTATTGAATCATCATAAATATCAGTTCAATATCATGAATTAGTTTGTTTTAAAAAGTTTTTAAAATCTATCAAATTTTTTTTATAAAGTACGTCATTAAAATTAACATTATTAATAAAATTATGTAATGTGAAATATTTTTGACTTTGACTTTTTTCTGATAATATTGTTTTAACAATTTCTAATGAATTCAAATTTTTTTTATATAAATCATTCCAATTTAAAAAAATTTTTTTTGCTTCTTCAAAAAAATGATCATCTTCTTCAAATTCAATATTATCAAAAATATTTAAGAACTTATTTTCTAAAAATCTTTCATAATGTTCTACAATGCTATTTGTTAAAATAGTATTTTCTTTTGAAACAAATTTAATTTTAACTTCATTATCTTTTTTTTCAATTAAAATTAGAATATTATCAAACGAATATTCAATAGAAAAGTCTTCTAATTTATTAAATTCTAAATTTTTAATATTATTTATATTTAATGTTTCCTTTATTAATTCAAGAAATCTTGATTTACCCACTTCATTTTCACCCATTATTAAATTTAATTCATCAACTTGAAATTCTGAATTTTCCTCAAAATTTTGATACTTTACTATTTTTATTTTCATGTTTACCCCTTTTGATTTATGTTTTAATATTAACAAAAAATTACCCTCAAAGGTGGTTAAAATCATCTAATTTATAACTTAAGCAGTTTGAATAAAACTAATTAACTTAGAAAAATAAATTCACACTATAATGAGGTAAACTGGGAAAAATAAATTCTACACTAGAAAGAGGTGTAGTTTTTTTATGTCAAAAAATTTAACAGTTGAACAATGATTAAAAATAATAAATATATATAAAAATGAAGGAATAAGAATAGCTGAGTTGGAATATAGAATAATAAAATCTAAAGTTTTGAAACACTCATGTGAAATTCGTAAAAGAACTAAAAGAAAAGCTAAATTAGTAAATATTTATGGTATGACAAGTTTAACTAGAAAAAAAGGTTCTGGAAGATACAAAAAAAGATATGATTCTGATATTCCTGGAATAATCGATGATTTGAACGAAGAACAAAAAAGAGAAATTATAGAAGATTGAATTAAAAAAAAGAGAGATGAACAAGAAAGGCAATCTATTAACAAAATAAAGACATTAAACACAACATTAAAAGCAAGAATTATACTGATGCATAGAACATCATTTTATAAAAAAATGTGTTAGTAGAAAGTTTAAATATAATCATCTAAAAGATGCTGTTGAAAGTATAATAATAGAGTCAAAATTTATTTATGGTAGTAGAAAAATAATCATTATTTTAAAACAAAAAGGATTCATTATCAATGATAGAACTTTGAGACATTATTTGAAAAGATGAGGTTTTATAATTAAAACAAGAGTTAAAAAACGTAAACAAGAATTAAAAAATACTAAAGTTAAGTTTCTTGATTTAGTTAAACGTAATTATAATCCGGAAAAAGACAACATAATAGCGACAGATGTTTCTTATATTCCTGGGTTGGTTGAAGGAAACAATTATTATTTATTTGCAGCCATTAGCCATAAGACTAAAAAAATTGAGTCATGATGTTTATCTAAAAGAAATAATACACAATTAGTTGTAGACACATTAAAAAAATTTAATAAAACTAAATTCATATTGCATTCTGATCATGGAACACAATACTCAAGCTATGAAGTAAGAGGTTTAGTAAAAAAAATGGATTGTAAAATATCAATGAGTAGAATAGGTAATTCACTAGACAACAGAGAAATTGAGTATTTTTTTAGTTGTTTAAAAGGATAATATTTAAATCACATTAATACTCACAATATGAAATTTGATGAAATATACAAACACATAAATTTGTATATTAATTGGTACAATAACAAAAGAATACAAAAAGTTTTAAATTGAAAAACGCCAGCCAGAGATAGCGCTATTATTTAAAAACTGTAAAATTTATTTTTCCCAGTTTATTTTTTATTGTGTCTTTTTTTATAAATAATTCTCTAATTAATCTTAGTTATTCTTGTTTCATAGTGTTTAAAATGTTCCTTCTATTAATTCCTCAATTTATTTATTATAAATGAAGACATAATCGCTTATTAATTATTGGGGACATTTTCGCTTATTATACATACTTTTATATAAAAAAGAAATGTTAATATTATACTAATCTTTATAACAATAATATAATAAGTAAGGGGTGAGAAAGTGAATAATAGTTGTATTTTGCCATGTAATGGATGTAAATGTTCATGCAAAGGAACAAATAGTGGTCATAAATGCATGGAATGTGACTGTCAAGGCAATCACGAAAGAAAATAAAAATATTTATTTTATATAATAATTCAATTAAAATTACGTCAACTAGACCGTTGAAAAAACATTGAATACTTTAAAAATATAAAATATTCAATAAATTATTCTTAAATTAAAAAAAATTCTACACTAGAGAGACAGGTGTAGTTTTTTATGTAAAAAATTTAACAGTTGAACAATGATTGAAAATGTTAGATATATATTAAAATGAGTTAAAATTATGAAAAAATTAAAAAGCTAAATTAGTAATTAATAGCGAAAAGGAAGCTAAGTAGACCAGTATAAAGTACTGGTTTTTTGTTAAAAAGGAAATAATGCTAAGAATTAAGATGAAAATTTAAAAAAAGCTTTAGAGATATATAAAAATGGAGAAAATATAGACAAAATAGCTAAAGATTTGAATATTAAAGTAGGATCGCAATTAATAAGAATTTAATATAAGTCCACAAACACTTGTTATTCTTATAATATATAAAAATTGCAGAGCGGTTAAGATAAGGAGTCAAAAGTTAAAAAAAGATTTTATTTCTAAGAAATTTAAAGAAAAAAATAAAGAAAGTAAATTGGTTATGGACAAAATAAAAAAATTAGAAAAAAGTTTAAACTTTCATCAAAAAAAATGTTGGCAATAGCGAGTAAAGAAATATTGGAAAAGTCCATTCCTTCTTGCACGGCAACAATATTGATGAATTTATTGAAAATGAGCAAGAAGGAAAAGATAATGATAATGGCAACAAAAGCTTATAAATATTATGCATGCTCTCAAATATATTATTTAGTTGCTAATTATGGCATGGGAACCAATAGGTTAATAAATTATTTTAAAGTTCATAAAAATACTTATTCGAAATTCAAAATGAAATTAAAATTAGAAAACCCTATTTTGTTATACAAATACAAGCTAAAGATTCCAACTATTAATAGCTTTGAAAATGAAAGATTTGAAAATGCAGTAGACTTAGTAAAAGATTTTAAAGAATCAAATAATGATTTACAAACAGGTTCTCTTTTAATAAGGAAATGAATTTTTGTTAATAAGAATAAAAGAGTCTCTGAAAAAATGATTAACCTAATCAAAAGAGAAAAACCTGAGGTATTTAAAAACTCATTTAGTAGGGACAATTCCAAAAAATCAAGTTATTTCAATGAATCTAAAAAACATAACTCTTATGTTAGAGATGATTTGATTGAAATGAATTACAATACTCCTAATGTAGTTGGAGTTGATGGTACTAATCTAAAAATAGAATTAAATAATTCTTCTTATAAAACAAAATTAAATTGCATGATATTTTATGACTGGGATTTAAAAACTATTGTTGCATATAACTTTGATAAAAACGAAAATTCAAACAGCTCGTTAAAGGTTTTTAAAAGGATAAATGAGTATTCAGTAAACACTAAATCAAACAAAGTAATACAATCTGACAGAGGTTTAGCTTTCTCATGTGAAAAAATATTTGAATATGTAAATAAGAATAATAATATAGTGCATTCTATGTCTAAAAGAGGTTTTAAACATAACGCCTCAACCGAAATTTTAAATAGATGAGTAAAAGAAAAGTTTTTTAAAACTTATGGGTGCAAATTTAAAAATATACAAAATTTTTATGATACTTTTAGAAAATTTGTTTATAACTTTAATAAACTACAATTTTTGAAATATAATATATTTGATCAAAAAAACCAACATTTATAAAATAATTGGTCTACTTAGGTTACACAATGCTTACTTTATTTAACCGGTAAATTTTTTCATTTTTTTAATAAATAATTAATAGCATATTTAATTATAATTATTAATTAATATTTTTTTAATACATAAAAGTATATAATAAATTAAAGGTGAATTAATGAGATTATTAGAAAAACTAAAAGATATTGTTAAATTAAATGATAAAACATTAAATTTTTATATTTCTAATTACTTATTAATTGAAGCTGAAAAAGGCAACTTTTATAAGTCAAAGGAGATAGCATCAAAACTAAGTATTTCTAAATCAACTCTAACACTTTTTTCTAAAAAACTAGGATATGAAGGTTATTCTGATTTATTACATAATTTAACAAATGAATATAATTTTTTTGGTTTGAATAATAATTCAATTAATGAAGAAGAAAATAAAAAAATTAATGAAATAATAGTTATAAATAAACTTTTTAATCTTTATGAACTAAATAAAAAATTAGATTATTTTGTAGAAAGTATAAAAAACTCTAATAAAGTTATGATAGTTTCAACAGAAGAAAATGATTTTAAACAATTAAACCTATTTTCTAATTTTTTAAATACTATAAATACTTGTTATTTCTTTGAAAATAGAAAATATGAAAGTTTTTTTGTTAATAATTTCGACAAAGATAGTCTTGTTTTTTTTATTTTAACTGGACTGGACATTAGTGAGATTTTATTATTAATGAAAAAAGTAAATTTAAGAAACATAAAATCAATTTATTTAACATCAGACTCTCACATTAGTAAGCTAGATAAATTTAATATAGATAGTAAAAATATAATATCTGTCAAAACATTAATTGGTTATACCAAAGAAACTAGATGTTTTATTAGAATTGGTCAAATAAATCTAATTTTAACAAATTTAATTTTCAAACTTACTAAACAAGTTCATAATTTCTAAACAAGTTCATAAACTATAACTTTCTATATTTTTTTCCATATTATGTTTATATAATAGAAAATGTTCTATTGGAAAGGAGAATATATGAAGATAAAAGTTTATGCACCAATATCTGGATATATTGATAAAATTGAAAATATTAAAGATCCAGTTTTTGCTGAAAAAAATCTAGGCGATGGAGTATTTATACAACCAACAGATAGTATATTGTGTTCACCACTTAATAATTCTAAGATAGAATTAATTACTGACACTAAGCATGCTTTATATTTTAAAAATGATGATGCTGTTGTTTTAGTGCATATTGGACTTGAAACTGTTTCTTTAAATGGACTTCCATTTAAAGTTTACAAAAAACAGGGTGATATCTTAAAAAAAGATGAAGAAGTACTAAGAGTTGATTGAGACTTAATTGATAAAAAAAGTTTAGATAGATCAACTCCAGTTTTAATCGATGTAAAAGATTTTAAAACTTATAAAATAATTTGTAACAAAATAGGAAAAAATGTTAATAAGGGTGATCTTTTATATGAAGTTGAATTTGAAGTTGTAGAATCTTCAGAAAAAATTAATAAAATAATATTAGATAAACGTGAAAGCAAGTACAAATCATTAGCCTTAAAATATTTACTAGCAATAGGTGGGACAAAAAATCAATCTAATTGTCACAATTGTATGACAAGACTTAGATTTAAGATAATTAATAAGGAATTAGTAGATGAAAAAGTAATTAAAAAAATTGAATTAACAAAAGGAATTAATTGAAATGGTGAAGAACTACAAATCATTATTGGTGGTGAAGTCTATAAGGTAAAAGATGAGTGTCAGAAGATAATTGACAGACCTAATGATGAATTAGTTGAAGTTAAGGAAATAAAGAAAAAAGTTCCATTTAAGCAAAAAATAATGGGAGCAATAACTGCTATAGTATTTCCTACTATACCGGTTCTTATTGGAACTGGTGTAATCAGCGGTATTCAATCCATTCTAGTGTTATCTAAAGTTATTGTTAATCCTGCTGTAGGGCAAACTCCTATGGATATAGATTTGTTCAGTGCGTTAATGTATATAATGTCTAAAGTTGGGATAGAACTTGTTGGTATAGTATTCTTGTGTAGTACCGTTAAGTACTTTAAGGGAGATCCGTGGTTTGCAATATGATTAGGTGTTGCATTAACTAGTAGATATTTATTTGGTGGTGGTTGGACGTTGTTTACAGTATTTGAAAATCCTATTGTAATAAAAACTTATGAAGGTACTGTACTACCAATGATTTGTACTGGCTTAATGCTTGTGTTTATGGATAGATGAGTAAAAAAATGAATGCCTACATCTGTTGATATTGTTTTCAGACCCGCATTAGTATTTTTAAGTGTTTTCATAATTATGTTATTTACTGTAGGACCTTTTTTCAAAATAGTTGAACAATTAATTGCAAAATTTGTAATACTATTGGGTAAAATACCATTTGGAATAGGTATGGGTATATTTGCTATGCTATGACAACCTTTAATATTGACAGGGACCCACGTTGCTGTAATTGCTGTAATTACACTACCTATGCAAGTTGGTGATCCATCAGCTATGTATGCTTCGTGTCAAATTGGTATAATGGGTCAAATAGGAGCAGTAATTGCAGTTTCAATAATTACAAAAAACAAAATTACTAAACAAGCTATTTTTGCAGCGTTGCCTGGTGCTATTTTTGGTGTAACAGAACCAATAGTTTATGGGATAAACCTTCCTAAAATTAAACCTTTTCTTTATGGTTGTTTAGGTGGTCTAGTAGGAGGAACTCTTGCAGGAATTCTAAATGTTGCGCAGTATAGAAGAACTGGATTAGGAATAATGTCTTGATTAGGGTTTGACATCGGTTGAGGAACTGCTTTTGGTATAATTGCAAACTTTGTAGCTTTATTTTCTGCACTTTTAATAACATTGGTGTTTTATAAAGACAGAAAACTTGAGTATATAGGAATAAGAGACAACAATAAAAAACTTTATAAAATAATATCTAAAAATTTCAATCTAAAAGAATCAGAAACAAAGGAATTAAAAAATAAATTAATTAATTATTATTTAGAAGTAAAAAAAGTTAATTCAATTTATAAAAACTACGAAAAAAATATTATTACTTTACAAAAATTAGAACTGAGAAAACAATCTATAATAAATAAGTTAGAAATTACCAAAGATAAAATTTATATAAAGGCTTTAAAATATGAAGATAAAAATCTTGCAAAATATAATAGTTTTGCAAAAATATATAATGATTTAAAATTAGATGATAAATATGATTTGTTAGTTAAAAAAATTGAAGAACAGAATATAATTGTAAATAATAATCAAAATGAAGTCAATAATTTCAATGATAAATTAATAAACTTATACAATCGATTAATTGATAGTTATAACAAAAAACAAAATAAAATATTGTCAAACTTTTCAAATAATATATGAAATAGTTTAAATTCTATTAATATTTCTTACCAAATCCTAGATTATAAAGAAATAAATTACTCAAATAAAGAATTTATTAATTTAAAAACAAAGGAGGAATTAAAAAATGAAAAAAAAATTTCCAGATAACTTTCTTTGAGGAGCATCCACAAGTGCATACCAATTCGAGGGTGGATATAATGCTGATGGGAAGGGCATGTCAATCCAAGACGTTAGGACCAACATACCAGAGGGAACATCTGATTTTAAGGTAGCATCTGATCATTATAATAAATGAAAAGAGGATGTAAAACTATTAGCTGAGTTAGGTTTAAAATCATATAGGTTTTCAATTTCATGAAGTAGAATTATACCTGATGGTGTTGGTAAGATTAATGAAGCGGGAATAAATTTCTATAATGATTTGATAAATGAATTAATAAGTTTTAATATAACTCCTATAGTTACAATGTATCATTTTGATTTACCTCATAAGTTAAATATTAATGGAGGTTGATTAAACTATGACACAGTTAATGCATTTGAATGTTACTCAAAAATTCTGTTTGAAAATTTTGGAGATAGAGTAAAATACTGATTAACAATTAATGAACAAAACATAATGATATTATTTGGTGAAATTGTCGGAGTAAACTTACCTGATAATGGTAATAAAGTAAAAAGTCTTTATCAGGTAAATCATCATATGATGGTAGCACAAGCAAAAGCAATTAATATGTGTCACAAAATTATACCTGATGGAAAAATTGGTCCTGCACCAAATATATCATCTGTTTATGCAGAAACTTCAAGTCCTATTGATAATTTTGCATCCTTTAATATGAGAGTAATGAGAAATTGATTTTATCTTGATACTTGTGTTTTTGGTAAATATAATAGTTTAGTTATAAATTATCTTAAAAATAAAAATTCAATGTTTGAGTACAATGATGAAGATATGAATATTATAAAGAATGCTAAACCTGATTTTATTGCTTTTAATTATTACGCATCAGCCACTGCTAAGATGCCTCGAAGTGATAAAGATTTTGATGAGTTACCTGATCAGCAAAAATTAAAGAGTGTAAGAAATATGTATCAACAAATAAAAAATGATAATTTGCAGAAAACTGAATTTGGATGAGAAATTGATCCATTAGGTTTTAGAAATACTCTGAGAGAACTTTGAGATCGTTATAACCTACCATTAATGATAACTGAAAATGGTATTGGTGGATATGATAAATTAAATGATGATTTTAAAATAAATGATGAATATAGAATCGACTACTACAAGAAACATCTTGAACAATTAAAGCTAGCCATACTTGAAGATAATATAAATGTATTTAGTTATAATCCTTGAAGTGCGTTTGATTTAGTATCTACACATGAGGGTGTAAAAAAAAGATACGGATTTATATATGTAAATAGGGATGAATTTGATTTAAAAGATCTTAAAAGATATAAAAAAGATAGTTTTTATTGATATAAAAAAATAATAGAGACTAATGGTTTTGAATTATAATGTAGTTAAAAGTTATATATTATAAAATATCCTTTTATTATAAATATAAATATTAAAAATATAAAAAACAGCATAGTGTAACCTAAATAGACCAATTATTTTATAAATGTTGGTTTTTTTTAATCAAATATATTATATTTCAAAAATTGTAATTTATTAAATTTATAAACAAATTTTCTAAAAGTATCATAAAATTTTGTATATATTTAAATTTGCACCCATAAGTTTTAAAACTTTCCTTTTACTTATCTATTTAAACTTTCGGTTGCGTCTTTATGTTTAAAACCTCTTTAGACATAGAATTCACTATATTATAATTCTCATTTACAAATTCATATATTTTTCACATGAAAAAGCTAAACCTCTGTCAGATTGTATTATTTTGTTTTGTTTTAGAGTTTAATGAATAGTCATTTATTCTTTTAAAAACATTTTAAGAACTGCTTGGGTTCTCATTTTTAACTTAAATTATATGCAATAATAGTTTTTAAACTCCAATCATAAGATATCATTCAATTTAATTTTGTTTTATAAGATTAATTATTTAATTCTATTTTTAGATTTGTCCCCCTAACTTTAACTACATTAATTGTATTATAATTCAATTCAATTTCATCATTTCTAACATAAGAGTTATGTTTAGTTTTGATTCATTGAAATTACTTATTTTTTTGAAATCGTCCCTATCAAATGAGTTTTTAAATACCTCAGGTTTTTCTCTTTTGATTAGGTTAATCATTTTTTCAGAAACTCTTTTATTCTTATTAAAAAAAATTCATTTACTTATTAAAAGAGAACCTATTTGTGAATCATTATTTACTTTTTTTAAAATCTTTACTAAGTCTATTTCATTTTTAAATCTTTCATTTTCAAAGCTATTAATAGTTGGAATCTTTAGCTTGTATTTTTATAACAAAATAAGGTTTTCTAATTTAATTTAATTTTTAATTTCCAATAAGTATTTTTATGAACTTTAAAATAATTTATTAACCTATTGGTTCCCATGCTATAATTAGCAACTAAATAATATATTTGAGAGCATGAATAATATTTATAAGCTTTTGTTGCCATTATCATTATCTTTTCCTTCTTGCTCATTTTCAATAAATTCATCAATATTGTTACCGTGCAAGAAGGAATGAACTTTTCCAATATTTCTTTACTCGCTAATGCTAACATTTTTTTCTTCTATCTCAAGTTTTAAGTTTTTTTTATTCGGTCCTTAAGTATTATTTTTCCTTATTTTTTCTTTAAGTTCCTTAGAAATAAAATCTTTTTTTAACTTTTGACTCATCAATTTAACCTCTTTGCAATCATTATATACACTATAAGAATAACAAGATTTTGAGGACTTATACCAAATTCTTATTAATTGCGATTATGCTTTAATATTTAAATCATTAGCTATTTTGTCTATATTTTCACCGTTTTTGTACCTTTTTACGGCTTCAGTTTTTATATTCTTATCATAAATTTTTGGTATTATTTCCTTTCTATCAAAAAAACCAGTAATTTTATACTGGTCTACTTAACTTCCTTATTACTTTATGATTATTTAAAAGTTTATTTTTTCCTTATTAATTGTTTAATTATTTGTTTATTTGAATCTTATAATCGATTAATGAAAAAAATATTACATAAAAGCAAAAATGATATTTATTTTTTTGATACAACTAATCAAAAAATTGTGAAAAATGGTTTATGTATAAAATAATAAAAGATACTAGTCTATTTTAAAAAACGTATCAACTTCATAAACTTTTGAATTTTTAATAAAATTATAAATCTCTATATCCATTAAATATTTAATGGTATTTATAATATTTAGTATTAATTTATATTTTTTTTGGAAGTTTTCAAAATCATTATCTTTATACTTAATAGATGTTGTTCAAGCTTCCATCGCGTCATCACCATTTTGAACAGACCTGTAAAATTCAACAATATTACTATTATGACATTGACCAAGAAAATCTAAATTATATTTAAAAATAATTAAATTATTTTTAAATCATTTTTCAATATTTATATTAATTTCTTCTAAATTAGTTTCATTTTTAATATCTATAATTGAATTTAGTGGTTTAATACACATTTTTCACAAATTATCAAACAAAATGTAATTAGTAGTATAAAAGTGATACTTACTTATATTATCATTAATATTTTTCAAATTTACAATGTAACAGCCTTCAAAACTATTCGATTCTTTTAAAAAAATAGCTAAAATTCTTAATTTAAAATATTCCGAAGAATAAACTATTGAATCAGTATTTTCTTTAATCTTCGTTCACTTGATCTCCACCAAAAACACCTCCTGATATTATAGTTTTGTTTTCAGGTATAAGTGAGCTAGTAAAATCTTTATTTAAGTCAGATAAAGCTTTGTACTTTCTTTTTAAACCATGAAATTCTTTTTCATTCAAAACACAAGCTTCTATCACTTTTAATACCAAAGTACTTAGAGTAATTAAGTCTTTTACTTCGTAAACATTTTCCAAACCAGTTTTTATTAAATCATTTTTAAATGCAGGATTTGAGATTTTTTGAAATTGATTATCATTAATCATTTTATTCAATCTTACTTCTAAATTCTTTAATGCATTTATCATACTTTGACCATAATTATAATCTTTTTGAAAATGAAATGCATTATAAAGCATTATTTCCAGCGCTAAAGATTTAACTTCTATATCTTTAACAGAATCCCTTATATGTTTAAATATTCTACAAATATCTCTTAACTCATTATTAGATTCAGTACTTTTCTTTCTAAACATATTCTTAAATTCAATAGCATATGAATTTTCAAAATTATTTGTATAACTATTAAATACTAACTCTTCGTAATTTGTTTTAAAAATTTGTGTAATATCAATTGAAAAATTACTTTTAACTTTAATACCTATAGCTTTTGCTTTTTTTCAATTAACATAATTTTTTCTGGATATAATTTTTTTAGTAAACTCATTATACTGTCATTTAACTGATTGGCTCTAGATGCATTATTGTTATTTACTAATATCGCTATATCTAAGTCAAATCCATCACTTTCTTGCCCCTTTATTACAGTGCCCCTCCCAAAAGAACCTTGTTTTTGTATATTATTAGCAATACCCTGTTTTTTAATTTCGTTGCTTATTTTATTAAAATGCTCATTAACATTATCTCTTTGAAATGAAGTTAATGATATTTTTTCTATTTCATTTTTTAGTGTTTTAATACTCATTTTTTTTATCCTCCATTATTAAATATTTAAGTTTTTTTAATTGGTATTCTTTCCTTATATTTCCTACAATAGCTAAAATAGTTATTGTTGGAACAAAATAAACTAAATAAAACCTATCTATGTTTAAAAAAAAAGTATTATAAGAAAATGCAATTATAAAAATACAAACTATTGTCGATATTCATGTGTTTCTTAAAAAATTGTTTTCTGATAAAAACATTTGAAACTTTTTGTCTTCCATATAATCTTTTGTATTAATTTTAAAGTTTTCAAAGTAACATTTATTTTTTTTAAAAAGTAAATTGATCATTATATTTAAAATTTTAGTTTTTTTCAATAATAAAACTAAAAAAGAATAATATAATGAGTAAATTGGTTCAAGTAACATACCTGTTGGAGCTGCCAATACAAATAAAGCTATTCAAAAAACTTCTTTAGATAAATAATTTGGACTTATTGTTAAAACTAATACTATAACAATTCAAAAACTTGAAGCAGAATACGCCAATAGAATATTTAAACTTTTCAAAATAACACCCATCTTCTTTAATATTTTACTTAAATATTTATTAAATATTAACACAATTATTTAGTATTTTATAGTTTGTATTTTTTTTCTACTAATTAAACTTATGAACAAAAAAAGTAATAATTTCACTATAATTAACAAGATATATTGTACTCATTTATAATAAATAAATGGATAAAATTATGAAAGGACTATTTAAATATCATGAAACAAGAATAATTGAAGTTAACAACAATTTTTTTTTAAAAAAAGCTGCTTTAAAAATGTTGCTTATAAATTGATATAACATTATTAAAAAATATAATTAAATCAAGAAATGAAGGAAGATCACAAAGAAAGCTTGTGAAAAATGTGTGATAAACAAAAGTTATGAAAATTAAATTTATAAATAAAAGATCTAAAGTCATTTAAATTCAACTGTAAAATATAAAATTTTATTTAGTTTTGGATTTAATGCTAACTAAAAAAATCAATAATCTCTATACATGATTTGTATAGAGATCATTGATAATTTATTTTTTTTTAACAAAATATTTGTTTCTTAAAAATTATTTAATCATTCTATTACTTTTTATAGAATTACATAAATTATGTAAAGGTCTTAAATTAGATAATTCATTTTTTCCTCCATTATCAATAGCAATTATGTGATCAACAACTCATGAAACTTCACTATGATTTCCATAATTTGAAAATCTCATTAAAACATTTTTATTTGGACATTCTGAAAAAGGACATTTTGCTTCGTTGGCATTTCCATTTTTGCTTGTCCAAATTTTTATAAGTTCTTCTTCACTTCAATCTTTTCTATTCACAAATTTCATCTCCCTTCATTTATAGTTTATATTTTTTAGTAACTAAGTCAACATTTTATTTAGATTTTTAAACTAAGTATTTTTTTAATTTTATTTTATAAAAAAAATTAATTATATAATTATGTTCTAATAATATAAGTAAAATAAAAATTAGAATCGTAGAATCTAATTAGACAAATTATTTAATAAATAGTTGTTTTTTTTGATTAAATATATTATATTTAAAAAATTATAGATTGTCAAAGTGATAAACATCTTTTTAAAAGTATCATAAAAATTTTGTATATTATTAAATTTTTAACCATAAGTTTTAAAAAAACTTTTCTTAACTTAACTAATTAACTCTTGGTTGAGGCATTATGTTTAATTTTTTTTAGAAATAGAATGCAATATGTTGCTATTATCATTTTCATAATCATATTTTTTTTAAATAATGAATCTAAACCTCTGTCTTATTGATTTACTTTTTAATTTGTGTTTATTTAAACTCATTTATTCTTTTAAAAACATTTACTGTGCTGTTGAATTTTAGTTTCTATAAAAGTTATATCCAATAATATTTTTTAAACTCCAATAATAAGATACTATGCAATTTAATTTTTTTATAAGATAAACCATTTAATTCTAATTTTAGATTTGTACCAACAACTCCAACTACATTAGGTGTATTATAATTCATTTAATTAGATCATCTCTAGCATAAGAGTTATATAATATTTATTCACTGATATAATTTTTTTATAATTAACTCCATAAATTAATTTTTAAAGACTTAAGCTTTTTTCTCTTGTGATTAAGTGATTATCTTTTCAGAGACTCTTTCATTTTCATTGACAAAAATTAAATTTTTTATTAAAAAAAATCTTTTGTTAATTTTAATTGCTTTTTTAAAAATATTTAACTAGATTAACTGTAGTTTAAAATTTTCATTTTTAAAGTTATTAATAACTTGAATGTTAAGCTTGTATTTGTATAATAAAATAGTGTTTTCTAATTCTAATTTAATTTTAAATTTAGAATAAGTGTTTTTATTAACTCTAAAATAGTTTATTAATCTATTAGTTCTCATAACAAAAATTTGCAACAAAATAATATATTTTGAGCATGCATAATATCTATAATCTTTTGTCGCCATTATCATAATCTTTTTATTCTTGCTCATTTTCAATAAATTCATCATTATTATTTCAATGCAAGAATTAATTTAATTTTCCAATATTTCTTTACTAATTAATACTATCATTTTTTTTATTTATACCTTAAAATTATTCAAATTTTTTAATTATCTTTAAGTAGTTTATTTTCTTTTTTTAATTCTTTGAATCATTAACTAAATCTATATGCAATTTTTATACATAATATAAGAATAACAAGATTTTGAGCATCTAATCAAATTTTTAATAATTACAATCTCGCTTAAATATTAAAATCTTTAGCAATTTGTCTATATTTTCTATTTTTATATCTTTATAATTAATATTTTGTACTATTTCCTTTCTAACAGAAAAAACCAGTATTTTTGTAATAGTCTACTTATTTTTTCGCTGTATTTAATTCAATATATATATATATATATATATATATATATATATATATAAGAAAAAAAACTTATATTTAAAATTTAAAAAAATATTAAAAATTACTCTTTAAAGATAAAAAATTACTCATAAAACATAAAAAGTTACTCATAATACATAAAAAATTATTCAATTATATTTTTAAAAAATAATTTCTTTTAGTCTAATGATACAATAAATAAGAAATATTTGTAGTGGAGGCAAAAAATATGAATAGTTCAATAAAGGACATAATTGATTTAGTATTATTAACAAATTCTGAAGATGCGATATTAAAATTAAAAGAATATGCAAAGCATCTTAGAAGCGAAGGAAAATATAATGATTCAGAGTATATTTTTAATATTTTAGGCTCAAAAGAAACTGTAAAAAGTTCAACATTTAATAGTGATTGTGAACAATTATTAATTTTAGAAGATTTATTTTTAGAAAATGAAATTTATAATAAGAATAATAAAGATATTACAAAATTTGTAAATATTATTTTAGATAAAGTAAAATTAAGACAATTAGGTTATTTAAAAGTAATTATATATGGGATGCCTGGTACAGGAAAAACAACTTTTGTAAAAGATTTAGCAAAACTAACTAATAGAAAGTTATATAGTATCAGTGCTGGTAAACTAGTTTCGTCATTAATTGGTCAGACTCAAAAAAATATGGATTTATTATTTAAAGATATTGCTAATAATTATAAAAAAAGTATATTTATCATTGATGAGTTTGATTCTGTAATTGGTTCAAGAGATGAGATTATGAATAAGGAATATCATAGAATGATAGGCTCATTTAATTTAATGCTTGATAAATTATTACCTGAAACAATTATTTTTGCTATAACAAATAGACTTGATATGATTGACAGTGCTACATTAAGAAGATTTAATGTTAAAATTTTTTGTAAGTCGATTGATATGAAAATGTTTATTGAAAGATTATTTAAATTAGCTCTTGAAAAAGAGATTCCTTTTAAAAAGGACATTGTAAAAAAAATGTTAAGTATTAAAAAAAGTTATTTAAATTACTCTAATATTGATGATTTTATTACTGATAGTATATTTAATAATACTAATTTAGAACATTCTATTTATAAAATATTAAGTTTTGATAGAAATGAAATTTTAACTTCAATAGAATTTTCAGATAAAGATAAGGCAATAATATTAAATAAAAGTTATTCAACTATAAGGAGACAAAAAAATGAAATTAATTAAATATAAATGTCCAAATAAAATAATTAAAAAAAAAGAGGAGGAAGTTTTAATTATTTAAGATGAAAATTCAATTACGATTTACTAAATCAAATTTTAAGTCAATTAAATAAAGTTATAGAAGAATTTAAAATTTATAAACATGCCTTTTCTTATCTTCCTATACAAATTAGATTTAATCGATTGTTACCTAAAAGTGATAGGCCTAAAAATATTTTTCAATATAATAATAAGAAGCCTCAACAAATAGGATCTAACTATATATTTATTAATAATAAAATACAAGATAAAATTGATCTAATTTACTTGTGTTCAAGAAAAGATATTGAAATTACAAAAAGAAATATTGAAGTATTAATTAATTTATGATCAAATGAATTAATTAAGTTTATTAAAGAACGTCAAAATATATATTATTTTCATAAAGAACAAATCAGTAACAAAAGAGAAGAAGATTATAAAGGTTTAAGAAAAAAGTTAAACTTTGAGATTGATAATTATATTATGAAAAATAATTTAAAGTTATTTAAAAAATATTATGAAGAAATATATGAAATAGGATTTGTAAAAGTAGTTAAACATGATTCATTTAATGAAGGAAAAATAATTACATTTTTTGATATTGATAATTTTTCAACTATAATTAATAAATTATCAGATGGTGGAATTGAAATACCTCAGGAAGTTATAGTATTGAACAAGTTTATAAATTTAGATAAAATTAGTATTAATAAAATAGTTGAGCTATATCCCTTTTTAATTTCTAAAGCTACTAAAGATATAGATATTAAAACTTCAGAATCTAATGAAAAAATTAAAAAACCTATATTAATTGAACCTAATTTAAAAGTAAATGGTTTAATAGGAGTTATTGATACATATGGATCATTTAGTAATGGATGAGAAAATTATGTTGAATATATTGAAGAACCATTTCCGAAAATTGAAGGTATTGTTTTTAATAAAGATTATAGTCATGGAACTTCTGTTAGTTCCTTAATAATAGGGAATGACATTATAAATGATAAATTTAAAGATGATTTAGGAATTTTTAAAGTTAAGTTATTTGGGATTTTACCTCAAGGTAAAATCAGTATGTTTTATTTTATGAAAAAAATTGAAGTAATAATAAAAAATAATCATAAACAAATTAAAATATGAAATTTATCTATTGATTCAGAAAATAATGATCTAGGAATTTCTTTATTAGGACATTATTTTGATATTTTACAAAAAAAATATAATGTTTTATTTGTAATTTCTGCTGGAAATACTCATAATCAAATTGCCTCAGGAGCTGATTCGTTATCTGCTATAACTGTGGGATCTTTATATGAAAATACTAATAATGAATTAAAGATTGCAAGTTATTCAGGATCAAAAAATATTTTCGGAAGATTCAAAAAACCAAATACCTATGAAGTTTCAAATGATATTTCTGCTAAAGATAGTTCTTATGATTGAAAATATAGTATTGATGAATCTGGTTATATGGTATGGAATGATGGAACTTCATTTTCAGCACCTTTAACAGCAAGAAAATGTTGTTATTTAATGAACAAATACAATTTATCATTAGAATCAATAAAAGCATTAATTAATATATTAACAGAAGTCTCAGATAATAACTTACCAAATATTAATTTTAATAATAGTTTAGATATGTTAATGTTAATAATTGAAGGAAAAGCAAGTCCAAAAGATTCTAAAATTATTAATATAAAATTACCAACGTATACAGAAATAAAAAATAATTTTGAAAAAGTAAAACAAGATTTTACTTATGCCATAGGTATTTCATATTTTGTTGTTCCATCGAATAAACTTGGAGATGAGTATTCAACAATTAATTTAGAATTTAAAATTGTTGCAGAAAATAAAATGGGTAATAAAAGAGATATTTTTAAATCCAAAAAAACAGAAAAAATAAATGGAATAAATGCTACAGAAAAAGTTTTATTAGAGCATTTTAAAAAATATGATCCAAATAGAGTTTTAATAAATAAGGATTTTGATAAACCTTATGGTTATACTAAAGATACTAATAATTTCTATATCAAATTAGATTGTTCTGATTTATTTGAAAGAAATAATGAAACTATAAATTATGCTTGTGCCATTTTATTAAAGGAAAAAAATATAGGTTCATTAAATAATTTTGAGATTTTAAATGAAAAAAATATAATTAAAGAAGAAATAATTGAGCATGAATATTTACAAAATTAAGTATATAAAATTAAAATAATTTTACAATATTAGGTTTAGTAAAATTAACAATATAATAATTGCATTGCTATTGATTATAATTATAAAAACATTATTTTAGTAAAAGTAATCTAAGTATACTAGTATAAAATTCTAGTTTTTTTTTGTTAGAAAGGAAATAATGCAGAGATTTATGTATTAATAAATAGAAAATTAAGCAATAAAAATTATAAAGGTTGAGAAAATGTTATTAAAGTTGTTAAGGATTTAAATATTGAAGTTGAATCAAAATTAATTAGAATAATATATAAACCCCTAAAACTTTTTATTTTTATAGTATATATAAGAATTTGCTAAGAGTTTAAATTAATTAGTAAAGTATGCAAAAAACAATTATTTCTAATAGCTTAAAGAAAAAATAAAATAAATATAATTATTGGTAGAGTAAGAACAAGTAAAATAACTTTTATCAAAAGAATTGTAGATTTAACTAAATGAAAAATCTGAGTTAAGAAATTAAGTTATATACATATTCAGATTAATTTCAACTAATATAAAAATATCGGAGCTAAATATAAATATTAATTAATTAACTATACATAAAATATTGAATTAAATTAACTTAATAGTTTTGAATATAATAAATTTTATAATTTAAATTGCAATTTTCTAATTATTGGTCAATGTTCAATGATGGGTTTTAAATGTTTTATCATTTATTAACAGCTTTACCAAGTGACATCAATAATTTAGTTTTGATTAGTAATGTAAATTACTAAAGTCGTTATCAATTGGTTCTGTTTTTTTTAATTCAGTAAAAAGTGGTATAGTAGCAACAAATAAATTGACAATAAATAAAAAACAAACTTTATCATTTGACCATACGGATGAAAGTGAAGTTATAAGTTAAACAAACTACATATTATAGAATGATAAATTAGAGACGATTTATACGTATTAATAAACAATATTTTAAATGATTTAGAGTTTTTAATTTAGAACAAAATGAGCTTTATAACTATATTACTAATGAGTACAAAAAAATGATTATATGTTATTTGAAAATAATAACTTACAAGTAATTGCAAATATAAATGAAATAAATAGTAATAACTTATATTCTACAACTAAAATCAATCAAACAGCAAAGTTGTTTTTATTTGATATTGATAATAATAGTTATTATAAAAATAATGATAAAAATCATTATAACTAAAAATATATCTAATATTACTCTTGGTATTAAGTTATTTAATGTGGAAATAGGTTTTATCAAGAAATTGACTGATTATAATTATTTTTCTAATATTAATTGCATAAATAAATTAGACATACATTTTAAAAAATTTAATATTATCTGTTATTTATTCAAATATCATTTAAATATCAACAAAGCATATATAGATCAAATAGTAAAAATACGACTTTAATAAATATAGATTCTGCATATGCAATAAGTGTCTACAAATTACAAGGTGGAGAATATAATAAAATGATTTATATTGGATTTTGAGAATCAAATAAGTTAATTTTAATTCAATAAGAACATTGTATACAGCAACAAGAAGAAAAAAAACTTAGTAATAGATGGCAATAAATAAACTTTTATAAAATAAATAATATAACACATAAAAAACCAAAAACTAACTTAAAGAATTTATTAAATTATGACTAAGGTAATTAAATTCATTGTTTTATATAATTATTATAAGCAGTTGTTATTAATATAATAGTTTAAATATATATAATTACCCTTATTTATTATAAAATTTATTTTATAATATTAAATAAGTGAGGGTAGATATGCTAATTTATAAAAGTAGTTTACATGGTTTTATTGAAGACATAGATGATGGTATTTTAACGGAAAAATTAAATAATAACATGATAAATATGGTTAACAAAAAAGTTTCAAAAAATGAAGTTAATAGTTGAAACAATTCTTTAAGAGAAATGAGAATACTATTCGCAGATGAAAATATAGATAAAAACATTGGTATCGCAATTGAGTATAATTTACCAAGAAGCAACAAAAGAATTGATGTTATATTATCAGGTTTAAATGATGAAAAACGTAGATTATTAATAATTGAATTAAAACAATGAGAAGAATGTACTAAAGTTGTTGGCCAAGACATGATAGTAAATACATATGTAGGTGGTGGAAAAAGAAATGTTAGTCATCCATCTTATCAATCATTTGCCTATGGTAAATTTTTAAGTGATTTTTCAGAAGTTGTATACACTAACACAAATATAGAAATACAAACTTGTGCATATCTACATAATTATAACCCTGAACTACACCCTGATATTATTGACTTACAATATCAAGAATATATAAATGAATCACCATTATTTTTTAAAAGAGATCTAAAAAAATTTAGAAACTATATTAAAGATTTTTTAAATAAAGGTGATAATGGTAATTTAATTGATGATATTGATAGTAGTAAAATTAGACCAGGCAAATCAATTCAAAAACAAATGAGAAAAATAATTGATAATAAAAGCAATTTTCTATTACTTGATGATCAAAAAGTCATATTTGAAAACATATTATCTTTCATAAATAAAAATAAAAACAACACTAATAAAGCTGTTTTAATCATACCTGGTGGACCAGGCACAGGTAAAACATTAATTGCATTAAAATTATTATCTCAATGTATTCAAAACAACTTTAATGCAATTTATTGTACAAAAAATGAAGCTGTTAGAAATGTTTTTAAAAAATTAATTATTGATGATAATCTTGATAAAAAGTATACTAGAGTAACAATAGATAATTTATTCTATGGATCTGCTGTTTTTAGCAACCTTATAAAAAATCGTCTAGACGTTACCATTGTTGATGAAGCTCATAGATTAATTAATAGACATCAATATACAAAAATAGATAAAGGGTATAATAATCAAATAAGAGAAATAATTTGTGAATCTAAAGTCTCAGTTTTTTTTATTGATGAAAAACAAATTGTTACCACTAAAGATATCGGTTCAATCAATGAGATAAAAGATCAAGCAATTCTAGAGGGTATATCAGCAGAAAATATAATTTTATTCGATCCATTATTATCTCAATTTAGATCAAGTGGAGCCGATGAATATATAAAATTCATTGATGATATATTATATCAAAACAAAGAATATGATTTAACATTTTTAAATAAGTTTGATTTAAAAGTCTTTGATAATGTTCAAGAAATGTATGATGAAGTTAAAGCAAAATCGCTTAATAATTCAGCAAGAGTATTGGCTGGATATTGTTGAGATTGAATATCAAAAAAAGATAAATCATTAAATGATATTGTAATTGGCGATTTTAAAAAACAATGAAATTTAGAAAATTATAAATATTATATGTTAGAAAAAGAGTCTATCAATCAAATTGGCTGTATACATCAATCACAAGGTCTAGAAATTGACTACGCAGGAGTAATTATTGGACCTGATATGTATAGTGATGGAGAAAAAATTTTGACTGATGGAAGTAATAGAGTAAAAACTGATAAATCTATTATTGGTTTAAAATCAATTGAAAAAAATAAAGCTGATGAAATAGGTGATTTAATTACTAGAAATACTTATAATGTCTTATTAACAAGAGCTATGAAGGGTCGTTACATATATTGCACTGATAAAAATTTATCTAAGTTTATAAAATATAAATTATGGAACATAGAGGTATAAAATGTATTATTCTGATGTAGGTAAAAGTTTAATAAAAGATTTTAAAAAGTTTATTAAATCATCTAAAACTATATACATAGTTTCACCTTTTATAACTAAAGAAGCATTTAAAGAATTTGAACTAGAGTTAAATGATTTTATTAATAAAGGGGGGTTTATTTATGTTATAACTTCAACTTTTAGTGAGACAATGGAATCCTTTAATTATAAAGATTTATTTGAAATAAATAATAAATATAAGGGTTCTATAAAAATAAAAGTACAAGTAGTTAAGAAAAATGAACTTCCAATCCATAAAAAACTTTATTGTTTTGAGAACGAAAATAGTTATGAAGTATTTAATGGAAGCTCTAATTTTACATTGAGAGGATTAAGTGGTAAAGAGAGTTCTATTTTACTTTTGGAAGGCCAAAAAGAAGATGCTTATAAAGATATTAAATATATGCTCAATAATAACGGTGACTATGACTTAATTGATTTTGATGAACTTGATATAAAAGATCTAATAATTTGAGAGAGGGATTACTTCATTAAAGATAAAATAATACAATCAGATTTAAAAGATTATGTATTATTCGATTTCCAACAAGAAATTATAGATAGATACAATGTGGATAAATTAGATCACAAAAATCACAGCGTAATTTTACCAACTGGAACCGGTAAAACAGTTGTAGCAGTTTTTATGTACATGAATTTTATTAAAAGTTTTAAGAACTCAAAGATGTTATTTACAACTCATAGAATTGAAATATTAAAAAATGCACATGATAAATTTAAAGAAATTATAGAAAACTATGATTGTTTATACATAACCTCTGAAAATGTAAATAATTACACCTTTGATGATTTTAGAGATAAAAATATATTCATTACTAATAGACTATTAAAAAATATGATCTTAAAAAATATATTTAAAGCAGATAATTTCGACATTATATTTTATGACGAAGCACATCATTATGATAACGAATCTGAAACTAATACATTTGATTTTATTTATAAATATTTCAAACCAAAAAATAATATTGCGTTAACAGCAACACCAGAAAGAAGAGATGGTATTTCAGATATTACAAAAGTTTTTAATAATGTGTTATATAAAATGGAATTATATGAAGCTATTGAAAAAAGATTAGTTTCAGATATAAAGTATATATTAATTAAAGATAAAAGTAATATAACTATAAACGAATCTGATCTTAAGGATGAAATTAGACTTATTCTAAAAGCTGATAATGATATAAGGAATAATTTAGTTGTTGAATCTATAAAGAACTATATTGATGAAAATTCAACTAGTTTAATATTTTGCATAAATATTGATCATGCAAAAAAAATTAACTCATTACTTACTGAAAATGGATATATTTCAGATTTTTTAGTTTCTGGTGATAATAATAGACATGAAAAAATAAATAGATTTAGAAATAAAGATTTAAATTTTTTATGTGTTGTAGATATTTTTAATGAAGGAATTGATATTCCTGAGATTTCTAATGTAATATTTCTTAGACCAACTAAATCAAAGACAATTTATTTGCAACAATTAGGTAGGGGGTTAAGAAAGAAGGACAATAAAGTTCTTAAAGTAATTGACATAGCTACAAACATAAATATTAAAAATTATTGATTAGATAGATTAAATAATGTTTTTGATAGTTTTCAATTAACTGAGTTAATTGAAAATGATGTAAGAAAGTTCAAAGGTATTTCGATTGAATTTGAAAATTTATGTGAAGAAGAACTTCTATCTAAATTAAAAGAACAGCACAATTATATTGTTTCTAAAGAGATTAAAAATTTTATAGCGTGAGATTTAGTTTGCTTTAATAAAAAAAATAATAAAAAAATTATATTTACTTTGATTATGGATAAAAACAAAAATAATTGATATGAACTTTATAGAAATAATGAAAGTGACATTGAAATTGTAGATATCCATAAATTAGAATTAGATATAGAATACAAATATCCCGGATTAAATTTTAAAGGTTTTGACATCATTAAGTTTTTAAAAATTACAAAAATAAACAACCCAACAATTTCAGATTTTATAAAAAATAATATAAAAAATATAATAAATGTTTCTAAAAAAAGTAAACTAAATTTACCATATAATTTTGGACTTAAGAAATTTCCAAGTGCAAAAATAATAAAACCACAAACAATTTTATTTAAAAGGTTTAAAGATGGTAAAAAAGCATTTGTTAGAAAAGATGACAACGGATATACTTTAATCAAAGGTTCTCATATTCTGCCATATTCAAGAAATATTGAAAATACTTTGCCAAAAGTTATTAAGATATGAGAAAGTCTAGGCATAAATAAAGATTATAATAAACATTGGGTTTTAGAAGATGATTTATTCTTTGAAAGTAGTGGTGTATTATCAGATGTTATAGTTGGTGGAAACTCCTCTTTTCCAAACGAAATGTTTATAGAAAAACTTAATATTAAATTAAGAGACTTTTATATAAAAAACATGTGTAAGATAATTGATGAAAGTTAATAAATATGAATAATAATCAACTAAATATTAAATACAAATCAATAAATAAATAAAGGGTCACCCCAAACTACACAAAAATTATGTATATAATTTTTATAGGAGGGTGTCTTTTTTATGGCTAAAACAAAACTATTTACTGCAGATGAAAAAATGAAAATAGTAAATGAATTTTTATCATCTGACATAAGTGCAAAAAAAATAGCAGAAAAATATAATATTAAACAACCATGTACTATTTATCAATGACAGAATAGGTATATAACTAGTGGAATTTCTGGTTTATTTGATCAAAAAAGAGGTAGAAAATCCAATATTGATAAACAAAATAACTTTGAAAACATCAAACAAGAGTTAAATTTTTTAAGAAAAGAGATGCAAAATAAAAATAAGGAAAATAGAGAGTTAATTAATAAGGTCGAAATTATGGAAAAGTTTACAGCATCTCTGGTAAAGGATTTTAAAAACAAAAAATAAACATTGAATTTTATAAAATAATAAGTAAATACTTGCAAAAAAATATAAAACTTTCATGACTATTAAATTTATTAAACATTAACTTTAAATCTTATAAAAGTTGAGTTAATAATGGTTCAAAAGATTATAAAACAAAAAGAAATACTTCTTATGATCTATTTATAAAGCTAGTATTTAATGATTGTGACTTAAAATATGGTACACATCGTAAATGAGGTCATAAAAAATAATTTTAAAATTTGGCATTGGTAGAAAAACAGTTTTAAGTTCAATGAAAAGTCAAGGACTTTTTCCTGATAATTGTGAAAAAAGTAGAAAGTGAAAATCTTATGTTAGTGGCAAAAAAGAACCTGTAAATACTGCTCCAAATTTATTGAAAAATCCAATTACTGGTAAAGTAGAATGTTTTGCTTCAAGACCATTGGAAAAAATATGTTTAGATATATCAGAATTTAAGTTTAATAATTCTAAATTATATATGTTTGCATATATTGATGTTTATTCTAGATTACCACTAAAAACTTATTTTTCGAGTAATCAAACTATAAAAGAAGTAGTAAAATCGCTATATATATTAAAAAATAACTACAATATATGTAATTCAATTATCCATACAGATAGAGGAGCCCAATTTAGAAGTATTAGTATGATGGACTTTTGTAAAGCAAATAAAATACAACAAAGTATGATGGATGGTTATGCTTCATGACAAAACGCAATAGTAGAAACTTTTTTTAATATTATTAAACAAAAATATTTTAAAGGATAAAAATTTTTAAACAAAACAGAACTTCTATCTTGAATGAAAAATTTTATCTGAAATTATTCAAACAATAGAATAATAAATAAATTAAAAATTACTCCTATAGAAATGTACAAGAGTAATTTGTTAAAATAATTGTAGTTTGGGATGACCAGAATAAACAACCTTAAAGAGACCTGAAAATTTTATATTATTTGGCTTCTTTTTTTATTGTATATGTAAGTTTGTAAAGAGTTTCTTTTAATAATAAATTCATCAAATTTATTTAAAAATTCTTGGATACTAAGAAATATATTTCCATATTCTGCAAAAAAACTTTCCTTAAATCAACCATTTAATGATTCTGTCGGAGCATTATGTTTAAAACCAGCTTCTGACATTGATAAAACAAAATTTGGGTAACATTCAATTATGTTTTTAACTATATTAGAAGTGTTTGCTGTACCTCTATCCATTTGGATAATTGAATAATCAACTTTATAATTACTTACTACATTAATAATATCCATAATTGTTTTACTTACTACTTGCGAATTCTCACTGAAATCAAAATTGTAAGCAATCATATCTCGATTGTATCAATTGTATGCAAATTCTCCTAATATTTTTGTTTTTTTCCCATTTATTATAAGATCTAAATAAGAACCATCTAAACCAATTTTATGAAAATTATATTGTGATTTAAAATCTTTTTTAATAAGGTCTGGGACAACATTGCCCCTTTGACTAGTATATTTTTTTGCAACTCTCTTAATTTTTGGTAATTTTACAAGTTTATTATTTCTTAGTTCGTTTACTATTTTATAACTAATGTTAACTGCATGATTGTCCGTAATTCAAGAACTTACATTGCGAGCGCCTGAAGCACCATTTAATTTAGTGAACTTATTAATTAATTCAATCGCACGTTTATTATACTTTCGTTTTAACTTAGTTGTCTTACCTCTTGATAAAATATCATGATATTTTATTTTTCACTTAGCATAATTTGAGTAATTTACAAAAAGTGCTTTACATTTATCCTTTAAATTCAGCTCAACTGAATTATCATAAAAAATAATATTATAGGCATCATTTTTTCAAGCCTTCTTACTTGTCTGTATCTTCATCTGTTCTTTCGATAAATTCATGCAAGAAGGCATGCGCTTTTCCAAAAATTCTATTTTAGCCCTATCTTTCAATTTTTCTTTTTTTAAGTTTTTAATCTCTTTTTCGAGTTTTTGATTTTCTTTTTTAAGTAATTTATTTTCTATATCTTTCTGCATATAAATATTAACCTCACAAGGCGAATAATCTAATTCGCTTTCTAATTCATTAATATTATATCTTTTTACTCATTGATATATCTGAGCAACGCCACTTTTTAAATTTAAATCTTCTTTTATTGACTTCGGTTTTTCACCACTTAAAAATTTTTTTATAGCTATTAATTTTATCTTTTTATCTATTATTTTTGGCATAAAAAACAACCTTTCTTTTGAATATATTAGTATTTAAAGTATCACTAATATGGTCTCTTTAAGGTTGTTTATTCTACCCTTTAAAATTTTGTATATTTTTAATATTATTTTTATCTAATCCTATTTTATAGTAAATTATTTATAAGACCTCACAGTTCTAAATAAAAATTGAAAAAATGATATTGTTTCTAATAGTAAACTATATTAAATTAAAATTCATATTTTAAATACCTTTAATACAATCTTTTTAAATTAATAAAATATCTATTTTTTGGATAATAGAATTAGTTCTTTAGAAAATTAACTTTTTCTTTAGAGATTAATCTTTTTTTATTTATTTTGAAAAGTTAAAATATTTTTGACTACGCATTTTATATAAATAGTTCATTCGTTTTCTCTATCATCATTGTTACTAAGAACATTTCTATTAAAACTAAATTTACTTTATATTAATAAAAATTCAAAAAAATAGATATATAGCTATCATATTAAATTTAAGTTATTTATTAATAAATAAAATAAATTTTAAATAATCCTTTTAAAAAATTTATAATTTACAATATGTAAGTAGAATTTTAAACTTTATTTCATAATTAATTATATATCAGTAGTACAATTTCTTAAGATTTAACTATTGTTTATATTTTATGAAGTTTAGTTATTCTATTATTTTTATGCGTAAATTTACAAATGATAATAAATTTAATTTCTTAGTAGTTTTAATAATAACATCTTATTAATTAATTTAATGTAATTTGATTTTTATATACTTATAACTAAGCAAAAAGGAAACTAATAATCTTTAAAATAAGATTAATCAATATATTTTAATATTTTTATAATGAATTATATAGATTATTAATTGTAATTAATTTACTATCAATCTTAAATTTCATTTAAATTATGTGCATTTGCATTTATTAGTCAAAGATTATTAATAATACCTAAATTATTTCCTTCTTGCTGATTTGTTCTATTTATTGCAGATTATACTACTACATAATTATTAATAAAACCATTTTGGTTGTTTAATATAAATCTTATGCTATTATGAACTATTATTGTACTATTATCTTTTTTTCTTTTTAAATTTAATTATAAATTTTTATCATTATTTCCTTTCTAACAAAAAAGCCAATATTTTTGTACAGGTATAATTATTTTACTTTTTACTCATATAATACATAAAGTGTATATTTTATTAAAAAATAATCATATAATAATAAATTAATAAGAAATATAAAAAAATGAAGAAAGTAGATATAGAAATTGCATAACTTGGTTGGTCAATATTTGATATAAATAACAAATAGATTTTAAAATCTAGGTCAAGATTATTCAATGAAGGAACTAATAAATCAAACAACCACAGCTTATAGAATAATACAAAGAGCAAGGAGAAGAAATTTAAAAAAATTAATATTAAGAAAAAGAGATTTACTTGTATTATTTAAAAAAGATAATTTCATAAAAAGGAAAATGATTATTATAATATTGATTTTAATCATAATTATTTAGAATTAAGAACTAAAAAATTAAAATAAATAATTTTATTGATCAATTAATGGTTATAATATTCAACTATTTTAAAAAAAGTAGTTTAATTATAAGGATGACTTATTAGAAAGGAAAAACATTAAAATTAATAATTTAAGTCTTGTTCAAGAAAACATATTACCTGTAGAAATACAACAAAAAAACTACTTAGACCATGGTATAAAATTTATATTTTAAATTAAATTATTTTTATAATAATGTAAAGCTTTTTATGAATATGAAATCTGTAAATTTTTTTATTAGCATTATTTGTACCAACTGTTGTAATTTTATTTAGATTTCTAGGATTAAGTAGTAAAAATGAATAAAAGATGTTAATTTATGTGTATATTTTTTTAATAAATAGTATATAAAATATAAACTATTTTAAATTTGAAAAAAAGTATCATTTTTTAAAAAAAATACATAAATGTTTAATTCATTAATTTAATAATTAAAAAGGAAGGATAAATTATGATTAAAGAAATTAATAATACACAAGTTATTTTTGAAAACAAAGATTGTGAAAATTTTAATAAATATAAAAATATAGTTGGTGAAAAAATAATCTATTATTTAATTAAGTATATTAAAAACATTACAAAAAATGATAAAGTAAAATATTCTCATGTTTCCTACTTACTAAAATACGACAAAAGAATTAAAATGACTATATATAAATACATAAATACAATGGAAGATAAGTTAAAAAGCATTTTAATTGATAATAGTCAATACGATAAAATAGAACAAAAATTTAAAACAGATAATCTTACTATTGAGGATGATACATCTTTGATTGAGTTAAATAAAATTGATAATAATTACTATCAAATGAAAACTATATTAGATCAAATTGAAAAACTAAATATTAACTGCAATAATCTTCAACTTTTTAGAAATATTATTGATTTGAGAAATAAAATAATGCATTTTACTTTAATTTATACAAATTTAAAATGATTTAATGAACAATTAAATAAATTTAAAAACTCATTAATAAAGGAATATAAAAATGGATTCATCAAGGATATTAATAAATGCAAAGAAGGATTAAAAGAAGTGGAAAAACTTTTATTGGAGGATATAAAATGAGTCTAGAATACGTAAATAAAAATAAATTAAAAGCTTGAAAAACAAAATTCTATAATGCAGTTAAGGAATTAAAAAAAACTTTGCCATATAAATTTAACTATTATTTAGTGGAAAGTTCCAGTAGAAATTTGATTCTTGCTGAAAAAGATGGGAAATTTGATATGGATTATCAACTTCACTTTAATTATGATGATAATATAAATTGTGAGCATTTAAAGAAAGAACTTTTTGATCTTTTTCAAAGATATTTCAAAAAAGAAGACAATTGAAATTGCGATGATTCAACATCTGCAATAACAATAAAAAAAATTAAAAATGATACAAAAAAAGATTTTATATTTAACTATGATGTGGTTATATGAGCATTGTGTAACCTAAGTAGACCAATTATTTTATAAATGTTGGTTTTTTTGATCAAATATATTATATTTCAAAAATTGTAGTTTATTAAAGTTATAAACAAATTTTTTAAAAGTATCATAAAAATTTTGTATATTTTTAAATTTACACCCATAAGTTTTAAAAAACTTTTCTTTTACTCATCTATTTAAACTTTCGGTTGAGGCGTTATGTTTAAAACCTCTTCTAGACATAGAATGCACTATATTATTATTCTTATTTACATATTCAAATATTTTTTCACATGAGAAAGCTAAACCTCTGTCTGATTGTATTACTTTGTTTGATTTAGTGTTTATTGAATACTCATTTATTCTTTTAAAAACCTTTAACGAGCTATTTGAATTTTCGTTTTTATCAAAGTTATATGCAACAATAGTTTTTAAATCCCAGTCATAAGATATCATGTAATTTAATTTTGTTTTATAAGAAGAATTATTTAATTCTATTTTTAGATTAGTTCCATCAACTCCAACTACATTAGGAGTATTGTAATTCATTTCAATCAAATCATCTCTAACATAAGAGTTATGTTTTTTAGATTCATTGAAATAACTTGATTTTTTGGAATTGTCCCTACTAAATGAGTTTTTAAATACCTCAGGTTTTTCTCTTTTGATTAGGTTAATCATTTTTTCAGAGACTCTTTTATTCTTATTAACAAAAATTCATTTCCTTATTAAAAGAGAACCTGTTTGTAAATCATTATTTGCTTCTTTAAAATCTTTTACTAAGTCTACTGCATTTTCAAATCTTTCATTTTCAAAGCTATTAATAGTTGGAATCTTTAGCTTGTATTTGTATAACAAAATAGGGTTTTCTAATTTTAATTTCATTTTGAATTTCGAATAAGTATTTTTATGAACTTTAAAATAATTTATTAACCTATTGGTTCCCATGCCATAATTAGCAACTAAATAATATATTTGAGAGCATGCATAATATTTATAAGCTTTTGTTGCCATTATCATTATCTTTTCCTTCTTGCTCATTTTCAATAAATTCATCAATATTGTTGCCGTGCAAGAAGGAATGGACTTTTCCAATATTTCTTTACTCGCTATTGCCAACATTTTTTCTTCTATCTCAAACTTTAAGTTTTTTTCTAATTTTTTTATTCGGTCCTTAAGTAATTTATTTTCTTTATTTTTTTCTTTAAGTTCCTTAGAAATAAAATCTTTTTTTAACTTTTGACTCATCAATTTAACCTCTTTGCAATCCTTATATATACTATAAGAATAACAAGATTTTGAGGACTTATATCAGATTCTTATTAATTGTGATCCTGCTTTAATATTTAAATCATTAGCTATTTTGTCTATATTTTCACCGTTTTTGTACCTTTTTACGGCTTCAGTTTTTATATTATTATCATAAATTTTTGGCATTATTTCCTTTCTATCAAAAAAACCAGTAATTTTATACTGGTCTACTTAGCTTCCTTTTTGCTATGTATGATTAATCAAAAAACTCAAAAATTTAATATTATTGTTAGAAATGATAAAAACTATTTATGAGAAGAGGTTAAAGAATATAAAATACATAATGAAAATTTGCAAAAAATTAAGATAAACAAAAAACAAAAAGAAGTTAAAAAACTATACAAAATCAAAAAAAGAAGTAAACAAAAGCACAGAAAAAAAGGATAAATTGAAATCGTATCAAATATATATCCAAACAGTTAAAGAGGTTGTCGAAAAAAATAAATTATAATAAACTTTTTTATATTGATTACTTTCTTATATTATAATTATATAGTTAAAAACTTATATTAATAAATGATTAAATACTATGAGATGAGGAGGTATTTTGATGGGGATAAAAAATGGAGTGGTTTATACTCCTATAGAAATAGTGGATAAAATACTAGATTTATCAAAATATAAAGGAAAATCAATTTTAAAAAAACATGTTATTGACAATTCTTGTGGTACAGGAGCTTTTTTATCAAGAATCGTATCAAGATACATAGATGCTTTTCTTAAAAATAATACAAAATTAAATATAAACGAAATTAAAAAACATCTAGAAACTTATATTCATGGTATAGAAATTGATGAGACAAGTTGTCAAATAGCGAATGAAAATCTTAATAAAATCTTAATAGAAAAAAGTTTAAATATATCAGTTAATTGAAATATAATAAATAATAATGCTCTTTATTTTAAAAAATTTAATAACAAAATGGATTTTGTTTTAGGCAATCCTCCTTACATAAGAATTCATGATTTTGATCCTAAATTCAGACATAAAGAATTTGATTTTGCTAAAAAAGGTATGGCTGATTTATATTTAGTTTTTTTTGAAGTTGGTATAAAAATGCTCAATGAAAATGGAATTCTTGGCTATATAACTCCAAATTCATTTTTATCAAGTTCTTCTGGAAATAATCTAAGAGAATATTTAATTAAAAATAATTTAATTGACACTATCTTAAACTATGGATTTTATAATCCGTTTAAACAAATCACAACTTATCCAATGATAACTATTTTAAATAAAAATAAAAGAAACAAAACAGTAATAGTAGAAGATTATTTAAATGATTTAAAATTTAGTATTAAAAATAACGACTTTTTTATTAATAAATGCTTTTATTTTTATAGAGAAAATGATTTAAATTTTTTAAACGAAGTATTTGATGCAAAGAAAAAAGATTGTGGAATAAATGTGAGAAACGGTTTAGCCACAAATGCAGATTGATTCTATTACAATGATGATTTTAAAGGTAAATATATAATCGATGCTTATAAAGCATCTAAAAACAAAAAGACAAAACTTTTTTATCCTTATAATGAAAATGGAAAACTCATTTCTTTAAAAGAAATTAAAGAGAATAATGAACATATTTATAAAAAATTGATAAATAACAAAGAAGCTTTAGAAGAAAGATCATTAGAAGATACAAATAATTGGCATGCATTTGCAAGGTCACAAGCTATAAAAGATGTATTTATTGATAAAGTCTCAATAAATACTATTATAAAATCAATTGATACTATCAAATTGAACAAAATAAATTCTGGTGATGCTATTTATAGTGGTTTATATATCTATTCAAGTAATAATGAAATTTCATTAGATGATATAATTTTTGCGATTAAAAATGAAGAGTTTATTAGATATATATCGCTTTTGGGTAAAAATAAAAATGGAAATTATTATTTCATTTCATCAAAAGATTTGAAAAACTATCTGAATTATAAATTTAGTTATTTAGAATATAATAAAATAAAAGAGGTATCAGATGAGTCAAAGTTTACTAGAAAAGAATTTATTAAACAAGATCAAAGAAGCTAAATATAATACTTCACTTGAAAGTCATATTGATAAAGAAAGAAGTGGAGACAAAGTTGATGACTTTCATTATATGATTGCCAAGGATGTTTCTAAAGTTTTAAGTAGCTCGGAATATGAAGTTTATTCAAAATATTTAGATAAAAAAGAGTTAAGTGTTGAAGGCGCATTTTATCGAAAAAAAACTGATGTAGCTATTAAGAATAAAAGTGACGATAAAATTTTAGGAACCATAGAATTTAAATGACTAAAATCTAGTATTCAAAAAAATATAAATAATGCATTTAGTAATATGTTAGGTGAAGTAGTAAATATTAAAAAAAATAATATTAAAACAATGTGGATATTTTTGATTAGAAGTGAAACTCCAATTTATGATAAGAATTTTAATATATTAAATTTATTTGATATTCAAATGAAACATTTTCAAAAATACATAAGAGCATATGATATTGGAAATGATGAAGTTTTTCTACCTAATGTATTAAGTTTTATTATTTACAAAGATAATTGTAATTATAAAAACAAAAAATCTAAAAGAGATATTCTTATAGAATATAAAGATTTATATAATAAAGAAAATCTTATAATTGAAATTGATAAAAATTTTAATTACAATAAAAATAATTTATTTTTTAACAATTATGAAAATTCAATTAATAAGTTTGTGGAGGCTTTAAAAAAATGGAATTATTAAAAAAATATATGAATGAAGAATTAGTCGAGTATAAGGATGACATTAAAAAATTAATGTTATTAAGTCACTATGTATTTTCAAAATATAATGACATAAATAGAGCTAAAGAAGATTATGATAGATTAATTTGTTTTAGTAATAATGATTTTATGCCAAACTTAGTTTTATATGATGAATTAGAAGATTACAGAACAACTAATATTTTTTTTGTTTTAAATAATAAAGAAGAATTACAACAAGCAATTAAACGATGCAAAATTTTTTGTGATAGTTTAAAAGAGAATAATTATAAAAATAATAATTTTAACGATAATTATTTTATTAAATTATTAGAAGATATTTATGAAAATGAAGCATTTGATTTTAGAATCAATTTTATCATTAATGAACAAATCAGAGATAACGATATTAAAAGTTTAGAAGATCAAATTTCAAGTAATGATTTTTTAGAAAACTATGGAATGATAAAAATTTATGATCTTAAAAGATTAAATTTAAAATTGAGTGCTGAAAGCAATTCTGAGGAAGATGTCAAAAATCAAACATCTTTTGCTTTTAAATTTGAAAACAAACATAGTTATGAGTCTGGGCTTTCAAATATAATTGAATATGAAACTCCTTTAGAAAAAGTTATAGTAGTTTCAATTTTAGCTTATTCACTTGTTCAATGTTATGAAAAATTTGAAAATATTATATTTGATAAAAATATTAGATATTCAATAGATACAGATAAGACATCTAAAGATGTAAACTCAGAAATGAAAAAATCGGTTTTGAATACACCTGAGAAGTTTTTTATATTTAATAATGGTATAACAATAGTTGCAAAAGAAATGGAAGAATTAGATCTACAAAACAATACTATTAAATTGAAAGATTTTTCAATAGTTAATGGTGCACAAACGGTAACCAATCTTTCTAATTTTAATAAAGATGAAAATTTAAAATCTAACATAAAAAGTATTTATATTATGGCTAAAATAATTAATCCAAAGATTTCAAATAATGAAACTTATGAAAATCTTATAGATTCAATAACTAAAGCTTCAAATAACCAAAAACCAGTTAAACCAAGAGATTTTAAATCTAACGCTATTGAAATGATAACCTTAAAAGAATATTTTAAAACTCATGGTGTAGTTTTAAATATTAAAAGAGGAGATAAAGACATAAAGGAAAAAAATTATATAAAAAATAATTTTAATATAAAACTAGATAGTGCTGTTCCTAAAATTAATAATGATGAACTTGGTCAATATATCTATAGTTTATTGCTTATGAAACCAACAGTATCTAACCAAAATAAGTCAAAAATTTTTAATGATGAACATTATAAGGTAGTTTTTAAAAGTAATAAGTTTTCAAGTGAAGATATTTTAGAAGCCTATCATTTTTATAAAAAACTTTCAAATGATTTAGTTTTTATTGATAAAGATATAATTTATGATAATTTAGGTGCTGTGCAATCTTTTCAAAATAATATTCAAAATTGATTAATTGCATTAGTATGATTTATTTGGTGTAACATTAATGATTTGAATGCTTTAGTAAATTCAGGTCCTTATAAAAAATATTTTACAAACATTGATGTTGTAAAAAACAGTAGCTCATTAAAATTTTTTGACAAAAATATCAAATTTAATATAAGTGAATTAACAGAATTTATTTATCAAGCTTATGAAATATTAGCATATTTATATAATAATTCAAAAGAAAAACAAGATAAACCTTTATCTCCATCCGCATTCTCATTTAGACTACAATTATTTTATGAATTTTTAGATAGATGTTTAATGAGCAAACATTCAAGTGATGCAAATAAAAAAGTAGAAATGTTTAAAAAAATATTTATTTTTTAAGAGGTGTTTTTTTATGAAAGAAAATATTATAGATAAATTAAAAAATATAAATGAACAATATAAGTATGAGTTATCCTTAAACACTTTTGGAGAGCTTCTAACGCTTTATAATAGTGGTCTATTAAATTTTGATCATGATACTCAACGAAAAAAAATTTGGGATATTGGCAAAGCTACAAAATTTATAGAATCTGTATTGCTAGGATTTCCATTTCAACCAATTTATATTTCTGAAAATGAAAAATTTTATTCAGTAATAGATGGGAAACAAAGATTAATAACTATGATTAAATTTCTAGGTTCATTTGTAGAAAACGAAAATTCAGAAGTAAGTTTGGGTGATAAAACAAATATTGTAAATAAGTTTGAATTAGATATCGATTTTCTAAGTCCTAAAATTATTAATTTATTAGATATTCAACCTAATGATAAATTAGACTATAAATTTTTATGCAATAAATATGAAGATTTTAATAATCTTTATGCAACTATTATTTTCCCTACTTATAGTTGTGATAATACTAATTTTAAAGATGGAGATGAAAAAGGAGTTTACGATGTATTTGCAAGACTTAATTCAACAGGAGTACCTATTGAAAGTGGAGATATTTATAAATCAAAAATTTTTTCAGATCTTGAAAAAATTGAAGAAAAAACTAATTTAAAAAAAACTGTCAAAAAATTTAAAAATTCAATAATAGGAACTAAAAAAGAAATTCTATTAAATGATAAAGAGTGATTTTTGTTTTTTAAAGTTATATGAGTTTTTTTAAATTATAATGATTTTTTAAATTTTAATTATAATATAAAAAATATAGAAGAAGATATTGATAATATGTTACAAGAAAAAAATATTGAAAATATTAAAAATGCAATTATGTTAATCGATGATGTATCAAAACATATTTTAGATTTAAAGAAAAATTGAAACAAAGAAGATGAAAAAGTTAAGTCTCTATTTAACAGAAAACTTAACAATTCACAACCTTTAAACTTTTGACTAAATATATATCCTGTTTTAATGAAATTAAAATCCGAACAAAAAACCTTACCAAACTTAAGTAAGTTTAAAGATATAATTAAATTAATAAATAATATTTACGATGGCAATGAACCATTTGTAATAAGTGAAGAGGGTGTAGAAACAAAAAAATTAAAATCAAAGTTTACAAGAGAACCAGAAAAAATATCTTTGTTAATTTTTTGTATAGATGAGTTTTTAATTAAAAATATAGGTGATTATGAAAAAATATCAAATAATATCAAAACTAAATTATTACAAAAAAATAGTTAATAATAAGTTGGACGAAAATGATTATCATCTGTTTATATTCTTGTTAAATTCTTTATTAGAAGGTTTTTTGAAATTTGTTCTTAATCATATTTATATTTTTTATAAAAATAAAAAAAATGAAATAAAGAACTCAAAAAATTTATCATTTTTGAAAGAAATTTATTGAATAAAATTTAATACTAATTTAAATTTAAAAAATGATAAAGACATACAATTTATAAAATCTAATAAAGATAAGTTTATTTTTTTTGAGTCTAAATCTAGTTTTAATATTGAGAATCTAAATATGAACGGATTAAAAGACTTTTTTAAAAAAATTAATAATATTCTTGATTTAATGAATATTACAAGTCATAAAAGCTTTTATGATCCAGAAATTAGAAATGATGTAGCACATGGAGACTTAAATCGTAAGCACATAATTAGTAATAAGAATAATAAAATAATGTTTGTTAAAAAAAGAAAACTAAAAATAAATTTTGATAAAACTTTAAATGAAATTACTGCATTTATTTTAGTTAACTTTATATAATTAATTAATAAGAGTTTAAATTAATAAATTTTAAATAAAGGTGTGATATTTGTGAATATTTATATAACTTCAATAGGTTCTTCAATAGATAACTATAATAAAACTATAAAAAATAAAGTGAATTTAAATAATATCAATAAATATTATGAAATCAAAGATAAAAGTTTAAAAGATTTTCATATTTGAGGTATTCCATCATTAAATAATTATAACTTTTACAAAAACGATATATTAATATTTGTTAACAAAAACTTTATCATTTCATATGGAACAATTTATGAAAGTTTTAATAGCAATGAGTTATCTAATGAGTTGTGAAATGATGTAGATGAAAATAAAGATTTCAGTAAAATAATACTAATTGATAATCTTATAAATTCAAATTTCAGTATATTCAATTTTAATAAAATAGTTAAATATGGAAGTGGTTACAGGGTAAGAAAGTTTTCTAAATTAAATAATGAAGCAGCAAAAGAATTTATTGATAAATTTTTACTTATAGATGAAGATTTTCAAAAAATTATCGAAAGTAGATTTGGAAATAATTATTTAGAGTCTAGATTATATTATGAAGTTACAGATAAAAAAGTCTTGACTAAAATAAGGTTAGAACAATACCAATTAAGAAAAAATCTTTTTAAAGATCTAAATCATCAAAAATGTTGTATATGTAATAAAACATTTCCTGTTGACTTTTTAATAGCATCACATATAAAAGACAGAAAAGATTGTATACTTGAAGAAAGAAATGACTTATATAGAATCGTAGCTCCTATGTGTGTATTTGGATGTGATTTTTTATATGGTCAAAAAATGATATATGTAAACATAGATGGTAAAGTAAAAATAAATTTTAATAATTTAATGACTGATTCCATAAAAGAATATATGTTAACTATAGAAGATAATATAGTAGAAAATTACAAAATAAGTAAAAATTATTTTGATTTTCAAAGTGAACAAATAAAAATTCATAAGTAATTTATAAAATTTATTTAAATCAATATAGTTGTGATACAAATTTTATAAAATGCTTTTACTGTAAAGTATATTTTTTTGCATTTATACTTAATGATTAAAAAACAAATTTTATAAAGTTATTGAAATACCAACTCTTTCAGCTCCCTATTATTGATATTGTTAAAAATGTTTAGTTATAACTTACATTTATTTGTAGTAAACAATAATTTTTTATTGCAAGATTGTAAGACTCAGTAAATCAAATAAAACTATATTAAAGAAGTTATCAATTACAAACTCATTTTATTTGAGAACAAAAAAAAGAGTTTTAAACCATTTCCAGAGGTCCTGCAACTGGTAAATTATTAATTTCTCTACAATTACTATCTAAATTTATAAAAATTAATTTAATTGCAATGTATTCTATGCTTAAGTTATTTATATTAATATAGTAATTTGCATCAAAGTAATAATTTTTATTATTTTCTTAAATTAATTTACGTACTTATTTATTTTATAATTTAATATAATATTTTTTTTAACAAGTTCAAGTAAAAATTCATATTACCCAAGAACACAATAGAGTGTTGATTAGTAGTTAGTATTTTTTTCTATGTAGAAAACTATGTTACAAAAATTTATTTGTTTATATTTTATATATTTTTAGCAATAAAACATATATAAAATAAAGGTTATAATATAAACTTTTTACCAATATTTGTAAACTTAAATACACATACAAATTTAAGCCCTGTATAGTAATGAAGATAAAAAAAGTATACAAATAAATATAAAAAAAATTAACAATTAACAACATCTCTTCTTATTAATAAGAATTAATTATTATTCTTTAATAAAAACTATTAATTATTATTATAATTTTGTTAATATAATTTTAGGAAATAAAAATATGAACAGTTATGATTTAATAAATAAATTTAAAAGCAGACTACTTAACAGTAATAAAAATAGTGGTATTTTTTATAATAGTTTTCTACCTAACGCACTTCAATTTGATTTTAAAAAAATTGAAACTTTAGGTTTATTAAGAAAAAATAGAAATGATTCTAAACCAATTTCATTAAAAGAAGCTTTAAAAGCTTCAAACTTTTTTATAAGTTTTTATGACATTATAGTTAATGAAGAAACCCTTGATTCAAAAGGGATTTTTAGTTATGCAAAAAAACTTAAAAATATAATATTAAAAAGTAAACATCAAGCAAATGAAAAAAATATAAATGTCTTATACATGGGTACATTTTTTGTAGAAGGTTGTGCATCAACAAATACTAATGATTATTTTAGATCTCCTTTAATATTAAGAAAAATTAATATAACTGATAGAGGGGGCTTTATATATGAAGTCTCTATTGAAAATGAATATGTCTTAAATAATGCACTTTTAAATATACTTGCTTCAAAAAATAAAGTTTATTGAGATTATCAAGAACTTGATGAATCAATTATAAGTGATAAAAATTTATTAATTGAAAAATTACAAGATTATTTTAATATTATTGGTTATAGGTTAAATAATCAAGAAAAGTTTTATGATACCCTTGATTATAAGTTTTCTTCTGTGAAAGGTTTAAAAAGAGATGAAGCAGGTAGTATATTTCAAGCAAACTATAATTCATATTTTAATCAAGCTTTTTGTTTAGATTTATGTTCTTTTGGTTTATATGATATTGCTTCAAGTACAATTCTATCTGCTTATAATATAATAGAAAATGATGATATGTCATTCTTAGATGAAATGCTTCTTGAATCAACAGATGTTCTTAACAATGATGATATAGATTTTAAAGAAAATGATATTGTTACAGTATCTTCTTTAGACTTTACTCAAAGAAAAGCATTAGTTAAATCACTTAAAGATTCTACTTACATTTTTGGTCCACCTGGAACTGGTAAATCACAAGTTATAGTCAATTTAATTGCAAACATTATAAATAATAAGAGTGATGCTTTATTTATAACTGAAAAGAAAGTAGCTTCAAAAGTTGTTTATGATAAATTAAATTTTTTAAATAAATTTACATTAATGTTTCATAATAATAACACTTCTTTACAGATTTATAAAAAAGTAAGAGAAATGTATAATTACATTATTGAATTCAAAGATAAAAATACAGATTCATATGAAACTAATAGTTATTCAAAATTAGATGAGTATTATAATAATTTATGTTCTTTTAAAAAGTTATTTCAAGATCAATTAGGAAAAAATTATTTATTATTTTTAAAAGAATCAAAAGACACTGATATAGAGTCAATAAAATTAAGTTATAATGATTTAACTTATATAACTGAAGTATCAACTATTTTATTATTTAATAAAAATATATTAGAAGATATTTATAATTTATTTATATTATTTAATAAAAACAGAATAAATATAAACTTTTTATTAAGTTTATATAGTGAACAAAATTTTAATGAAAAACTTTATAACTTTTACATTAAAGATAAACTAAAAAATAAAATAGGAATATTTAATAAGAAAAAGTTTAATAATTTTTTAACTTCATCTGAATATAATAAATTATTTAAAGATACTAAAAACTTTTTATCAAATTATAACAAAATTGATATTGATAAACTTTGTGACTCATTAAATAAATTAAATTTATTAAATATTAATAACAACATAGTTACAAATAAAGTTTTATATTATTCATATTGTGAAACATTTAAGAAGCAACATATAGAATTATTTGATTTTATGTCTAATGATTGATTTCATTTAATAGGTAGAACTATCGATGAAAAATGTAAAAATGATAAAGATATTATTATTTTTAATTATTTTAAATATATAATTGAAAATATTCAATTAGGTAGATACATTGATAGTAAAACAAACACTGGTAAAAACTTATCTACATTATTTAATGAGTTAGGTAAAAATATTAGAAAAACAAAAACTAGTATGAGATTAACAACTTTGTTTAAAAATTATTCTCAGTTAATGAAATTATTCTTCCCAATATTAATTGGGTCACCTGAAACTATATCAGATCACAAAACTATTCCATTAATAAAAAAAGAGTATGAATATGCAATTTTTGATGAGGCTAGTCAAATTTTTACTGAAAAATGTATTCCAATATTATATAGAGCAAAAAAATATATTATATGCGGTGATGATAAACAATTAGCACCAACAAATTTCTTTAAAATAAAAAATGATGTAATTGATGAAGAAGAAGTTGATGAAGTAGATGTAAGCAGTATTAATTATGAATTACAAGAAGCTTTGAAATATGATAGTCTATTAAGTTTTGCAAATGGAAGATTTCAAACATCAATGCTTCAATATCATTACCGAAGTAAAAGTAAACAACTGATTGATTTTTCTAATGCAAAATATTATGAAAATAAACTTATTATAAGTAATCAAATGAAATCAATCTCTTATCCAATTGAGTTAATTGAAGTAGATGGAATAAGAAAAGACAAAAAAAATATAAAAGAAGCTGAAGTCATAATTGAACTAATAAATTTTATTTTATCTAATAAGAAATTAAAAGAAAAAAGTATTGGAATAATTACATTTAATACTCAACAACAAGATTTAATTCAAGATCTTTTAGAAAAAGAGAGTATTAATAATCCAGAATTAAGTTTAAAACTTTTAAATAAAGAACCTGGTGAAGAATTATTTGTAAAGAGTATAGAAAATGTACAAGGTGATGAAAGAGATATAATAATTTTTTCAATTTGTTTTGCAAAAGACGAAACAGGAGTATTTAAAAACTATTTTGGTCCAATTGCACAAGAAAATGGAGAAAAAAGACTTAATGTTGCAATTTCAAGAGCAAAAGAAAAAATGTATGTTATTAAGTCAATACCTTCATCAATAATTAATTCAGACAAAAGAGGGGTATTAGACTTTAAGGAATTTTTAAAATATTGTGAGTTATTAACTTCACCAACAACCAATAAAGACCAAATTAATTTATTATTAAATAAGGAAACAAATCAAATTAAGTTTGATAATTTAAATAAAATAAATGAATTTGACAGTGAATTTGAAGTTGAAGTATATGATGCAATTAATCAAATAATAAATAAAGAACGATATGAATTAAAAACACAAGTTCCAGCTTCAGGATTTAAAATTGATATATGTATTTATGATAAGTTGAAGAAACAATTTATTTTAGCAATCGAATGTGATGGTTACACATTTCATAGCAGTACTTTTAGTAAAGTAAATGATTATGAAAGACAAAGGTATTTAGAAAACCGAGGGTGGGTATTTTTAAGAATTCTTTCAAATGATTGATGAAATAAAAATAATTCTATTGTCAAGACTAGATTTTTAAATAACATTAAAAAACATTTAAAAAATAATGAAATAGAGGAGATGTAATATGAGTACTTGATTAATTATTTTAATATCAATTTTGGCAGGTTTATTATTAGTAGCTTTATTTATTTATGCCTCATATTATATTAATAAGCTATTCCATTTAAAACTTGAAAAGTATAGACAAATATATATATCAAGAGCATTAGATGAACTAAATGTTAATAATTATGTATTTAACTCTGAAATAAACTATATCAATCTAATAAAAATTTTAAATAAAGAAATAAAAGATAGTAGATCATCATTTAAAATTAGAAATTCAGTAATAAATGATGGACCAAGAAAAAGAGTTCAATTAAAAAACATTGTTATTGATAAAGTTAGACTTGATTACAATTCTATAAAAGATGAAATTGAAGATATTAAAAAAACAATATATAAATCTGATTTAAAAACTTTAATGAAAATTTAATACTAAAAATATTATTACTATTTTAAAATTAATACTATTAAATTATTTATTTACAATAAAAAAACTAATATAAATAAAGTGCAATAATTATAAGTATTTAAATAATATAAGTTATAATATAAGTGAATAGTTCTTTAATTGGAGCGTTCAATGCAGTATTTAATACAATTATAAGCTTGTATTATTGAGAGTGTGGTCTTATTTTTTAATATAAGCCACTTATAAAAAAATAATAGTATATTATTTAATGATATACACAAAAAACTTTAAAAAGTATTTTGTCTTTTTTATAAGACCATATGTTTTAATAAAACAGCAATGAATTTTAAAAATTTATTGTTTTTTTATTATACAATTTTTAAAATCAAAAATTGTCTGCATTAAAATAAACTAACTAAATAAAAAAAAGTTTATATTATTGTACAGAAATGGAGATTTATTATGAAAAATAAATCAGGTTCTAATAAAGGACCTTTTATTAAGATATTATTTTATTATTATAATAAAGAATGAGTATTGTCTTTAACTTTATTAGTACTATGTTTAATAATTGTATTGTGTTCAATACTTTTACCAATATTAACTTATCAATTAACCGTATCAATTACACAAAAATTATCTTATAAAATAGGTGAACAAGAAGATTTAGATAATTTATTATATTATTGAAACTTAGATATCTATATTTTAATTTATTTATCAATTGCAGATATTTTAATATATTGTTTAGTCTCTTATTTTTATGAATTAGTTTCATATAATTTGGGAAGAAAAATTGAAATTTATTTAAGAAATAAATCTTTAGAAAAACTTGTAAACCAAGATATTTCTTATTTTTCAAACAAAAAGACAGGAGAAATTTTAACAAAGGTTATAAATGATACCCAAATTGTTGGAGATCAAGCAATTCAAGTTCCACTGCAATTAGGAGTATCTATTTTAGAAATAATTGCAGCTTCAATTATGATGATTATTTTTTCTTGAGCAATTGGTTTATTAGCATTAACAATATTTATAATTGCCATATTAGCAATGTTTATTTCATTTTTTGTAACTAGAAAAAAAGTTTATAAAGTAAGAAATACAATAACACAAATTAATGGTGATGTAACTGATAGATTAAATTCAATTAGATTGATAAAGTCATCTGGAACTGAATCTTATGAAACTAATAGATTTAATAAAATACATAAAAAATATTATAATGAGTCTAAAAAAGTAAATTCAAATCAAGCTTTAATGCTAACGATAATCTGAGGTAGTATATTTATTTTAAACTTTTCTACTATATTATTTTCAATATATTTTTATGGTTTTAGTGAAAATCCATATGATGGTTTAGATTTTTTTAAATATAAGTTTGCTTCGTTTCAACTTGCAGAATCAATGCTTACTTGGCCATTATTGCAAATAATGAATGCACTTTTCGGTCTTATTAATGCATCAGTCGCTTCAGAAAGAATTTTAAATACTATTAATTCAAAATCATTATTAAAACTAAATAAAAAAACTATTAAATTAAAAGAAATTGATGGTGATATTAAATTTATTAATGTTAATTTTGCATATCCTGATAAACCAAATAAATGTATTTTAAAAGATTTTACTTTTACCTTTAAAAAAGGTAAAAGTTATGCAATAGTTGGTGAAACTGGATGTGGAAAGTCAACAATTATTAAATTAATTTTACGATATTATGACCCAACAAATGGAGAAATTAAAATAAATAAATATATAGATCTTAAATCAATTAATTTATCAAAATATCTTGGCTATATTGGATATGTTGAACAAGAACCTCAAATTCTATATGGTGATGTTTATGAAAATATAAAATATGGTAATTTTAAGGCTGCAAAATATGCAATTAAAAAAGCATGTAAAAAAGCAGAATTACATCATCTCATAATGTCATGACCTGATCAATATAATACAATACTTGGAGAACGTGGTTTTATGCTAAGTGGAGGTCAAAAACAAAGACTTATAATTGCTAGAATGTTTTTAAAAAACCCAAAAATTTTATTATTAGATGAAGCTACAAGCGCTTTAGATTCAATTGTAGAAAAAGAAATACAAACAAAATTAGAACATTTAATGAAAGATAGAACAACAATAGTTGTTGCACATAGATTAACTACTATAAAGAACGTTGATGAAATAATCGTTCTAGGAAAAGATGGTAAAGGTATATTACAAAAAGGAAATTATTCAAAATTAAAAAAACAAAAAGGACCCTTTAAAAAAATTTATGAAGCAAGTTTAATTGATTAATAACTAATTATATATGTTATCTTAATCAAAAATCTTAAATAAGTTATATTTATTAAAATTAACTTTAATTCATTAATAATTTATTAAAAAGCTTTTAAAAAAATATATTTCTTTATAAAAAGTTATAATTAATATTATATGGAATTTTTTTCTTTTTATAGTACTAATATTGTGGAAAAAAAAGAAAATTTATTATACATAAAATTTATTTTATGTAGTAAAATTTTTTTTATAAGGAGAGTGATAAAATGAAAAAATTATTAAGTATTTTAGCTTCGTTAGGTATGTTGACACCTATAGCTACAACAGTTATTTCATGTGGAAAATCTGAAGATCAAGTAGAGGACCAAGAAGGAAACGAAACTAATGATGTAGATAATTCATATGAAACAGCATTAGAGTCTTTTAAAAAAGAAGTAAACACAATTATAAACGATACTGTAAAAAAAGAGTCTGCAAAGTGATTTGAAGAAGATAAACAAGATAATAACTATAAATTCTTTGTTTATGATAAAATGAAGACATATTTTAATAGTTATAAACCTGACGAAACTGTAAACAGAGATTTGTCAGAAATTATACAAACTGGAGATAATTTAGAAAATTTATTTAACGATATTGCAATTAAAGTTGGCTTTAATTCAATTAAAGAAAAAGTTAATAATTTAAAAAGTAAATCAGAATACAATATATTAACTAATGATATAGATAATTTAATTGAAATTGAAAAAAAATTATCAGATACACAAGATAGTAAATCAACTTTAGCATTTTATGATGTTACTGAAGCCTCAGGTAATAAACAAAAAGGATATATATTATCTTCAAATATTAATTTTAGTTTTAAAGTTAATATAAATTCTAAAGATGGGCAATCAAAAACTAATTATAATGAAAACTCAGCATTAAATTATACTATTACTAGTTATGTTGGTCTTGCAGATTATATAGAAAATCAATCTAAATTAATTAAATGAAATTTATTAAAACAAGATGATAATTCATCAATTATAAGTCTTAGTTCTATTGAAAACAGTGAAGATGATAAATTCATCACTAATTTTGATAAAATTAAAACTAAAGTTGAGGGAATGTTTAATAAATCTGAATTTAATAATAATTTATTAACAGATTTAAATAAAATTTTTCAAGAAGAAGGAGGTCTTAATCAATTTAAAGATTTCATATCTTTTGAAGGTCCTACTGATAATAATTCTTTAATTAATATTAATGATTTAAATGATTCTAATCAATGAGATTATAAATTACAAGCAAATCAAGCAAATTATTCTTGAAGATCAAATAAGACAGGTTGAAATGATAATAATTTTAAAGATGGAGAATCATTATATAATGATATTTTCTTAGGTAATATAAAAAGTGATCAATCAAATATAACTAATTATTTGAAAGAAAATATAAGTAATTGATCATCAAGTTTTATTGAAAAAGTAAAAAATGATGAAGGATTTGAAGCTTTATCACAAGATAAAGATAAAATTGAAAATAATCTATCAAAATTAGTAAATATCAAGTTCGTACCATTAAGTAATATTAAATTGAAAATTGGTGCATTTAAAAAAGATATGACTGAATTTAAAATAGGTTATGGATCTTCTGTTGATCCAAATGATAATTTAAAACAGCTAACTGAAAACTCAGTTACTTTTAAATCAATTAAAGCAAATGTTATAAAAGGTGTAAATACATTTTATGACACATTTAATTTCCAAAAAAACAATGAAAGAATATTTGGCATTAAATCAGACAATAGTTTGTTTTGAAATCAAGCTTCAAAAATAAGTAGATTAGATGAATTAGCAGATTTATTTTCATTAAAATCAAATACTCCTGAAATTATATCAAAAAGAAATGATTTCATAGCAAGTTCTAATCAATCAACATTTAATTTTAAAGCTTCATCAAATTATAGTGGTTCATCATTATCTTCTTCAGATGAAGGTTTAAAAATTGCAACAGGTTGAGATCTTAAATATGTTGATTTAAATTTACAGTTTGATTTCTTAAATGTAAACTTTAGAACTGATGCTGTATATAATGGTTCAGGTGGAAAATATAGATATCCTATAGTTTTCATTCCAAAAGTATAGTTAGTCATTACTAAGCGCATAATAAAAATTTAGCGCTTTTTTATTATTTAGAATGTAGGTGTTATTTTTTTAATGTATAAAGATCAAGTTGACAATAATTTAATAAAGCCAAATTTATCAGTTTCATTTTTTGATTTATTAGGTTTCTTTTTTAAAATAATTTTTTCAGAAAAATCATATATTATATTTTTTATAGTTATTAATCTTTTTAGTTTTTTAGTTGCTTTTATATTTAATATGGTTAGTCATGATGAAAAGTTGCAAAATCAAATTTTTGATTTTTATTCCATAATATATTCTAGTATTTTGTTATTTTTAATTATTGTTAGGTCAATTATATTCTTTTTAGTTAAAAAAGTTGATGATAAAACTACATTTTTAATAATATCAGGACAGGTATCTAGGAGTAAATTTTTTTTAACACAACTTTTAACTTTTTTAATTTTATTGATAATTACTATTTTCTTATCTTATTTGTATTTTAATTTATTATCTTTATTTTTTAATCACTTTACAATAAATAACTTTATTTTTAGAAAAACTATAGTTTTTTTAATTTATAATTTATTAATTGGTATATCATTAATTTTATTCAACATTTTTTTATTGATTTTGATTGGTTCACAAGGGACCATTATAATTACAACCGTTTTTTTATCATTATCTTTCGTAGCAAATATTCCATTAAAAATAATAACAACTAAAAACGATAAGTTATCATTATCATTTAACAATGATTCTAATCCAAGAACCCCAATAGCTGTTAGAGTAGAAGATATATATAAAGCAATTACTTTACAAAATTTAATAAAAAATAATAAAATAAAGTATAATTATTTATCAAATGCAATAAATGATTTTTTTACAGATTATACAAATGGATATATTATTAGTGATAATTTTTCTGAATCTATTAATAAAAGATTAGAAGATTTTTGAAATAATAAATTAAAAATCATCAAAGAAAATAAAGATAATGAAGATAATTATATAAATTACTCATTACAAGGTATTGTAGAAAAAAATAATACTGAAATGAACAAAAATAGCTCAAAATGATTAAGAAAAAAAGTATCAATTAATTTTAAGTTAAAAACAACATTTATGAGTTATGATGAAATGGTTAATGTATATAATACTATGGATGATAATTACGAATATAAAAATGCATTGAAAGATTTTTTGGATTTTTATAACTATATTTTAACTATTAATGAAGATATTCAAAAAGCTTATCCTGAGTATTTCTCAACTTTTATTAATTTTTTACCTAACTCAGAAAATAACTTAGATGTAAATTACATTTCTAATGATGAAGTATCTGATTCAGAAGGTAAGCCATTAAAACTTAATTTTAGTAGTTCAGATTTAGAATCTATATTTAAATTTAATGTTTCATCACCAATGAGTGGAGATAACTTAGCAGTTGGACCAATAGATAATGAAAATAATGATATTTATAATTTTTTTTATAATGAATTATATTTTCCCACTTCTTATGTAGCAAATATTTTAGAAAATTATTTCATAAAGTATACAACCGATTTTTTTAACTCTACACAAAGAAGTATAATAATAAATAATAGTTATAATGAATATGTTAATGTTAGAAATCAAGCAAATCTTTTTGCATACTTAAACCCATTTTATGGTTTTTGAACAACATATACATATTATTCAGGAAATTCATACTCTGAAACTTGATTTTCTAAGGATAATAAGTCATATATTAATTTAGAAGACCAACAAAATGTCTTCTTACCTTATTTAACATATGATTTTAAAATAGTTGATGGTTTTATTGATTATGAATCAATTAATAATTATTATGATCCAAAAATAACTGTATTTGTAATTTTTGTTAGTACTATATTTTTATATGTTTTTGCCCATAGAAGATTTTTAAAAATAGATATATCTTAAAAAATATTCATAAGAAAGTGTCTAATTAACCAATATATAAATATTGGTTTTTTTTGCTAGATATATTTTAAATATTTAAAAATATGAAGCAAAAAGGAAGCTAAGTATACCAGTATAAAATTACTGGTTTTTTTGATAGAAAGTGAATAATGCCAAAAATTTATGATGATTATTTTTTCTTGAGCAATTGGTTTATTAGCATTAACAATATTTATAATTTCCATATCAGCAATGTTTATTTCATTTTTTGTAACTAGAAAAAAAGTTTATAAAGTAAGAAATACATTAACACAAATTAATGGTGATGTAACTGATAGATTAAATTCAATTAGATTGATAAAGTCATCTGGAACTTAATCATATGAAACTAATAGATTTAATAAAATACATAAAAAATATTATAAGGAGTATAAAAAAGTTAATTCAAATCAAGCTATAATGCTAACGATAATCTGAGGTAGTATAATTATTTTAAACTTTTCTATTATATTATTTTCAATATATTTTTATGGTTTTTTAGTGAAAATCCATATTATGGTTTAGATTTTTTTAAATATAAGTTTGCTTCGTTTCAACTTATAGAATAAATGTATACTTGGCCATTATTGCAAGTAATGAATGCACTTTTTGGGCTTATTAATGTATCAGCCGCTTCAGAAAGAATTTTAAATACTATTAATTCAAAATCATTATTAAAATTAAATAAAAAACTTTTAAATTAAAAGAAATTGATGGTGATATTAAATTTATTAATGTTAATTTTGCATATCCTGATAAATTAAATAAATATATTTTAAAAGATTTTAATTTTACCTTTAAAAAAGGTAAGAGTTATGCAATAGTTGGTGTAACTGGATTTGGAAAGTCAACAATTATTAAATTAATTTTACGATATTATGACCCGACAAATGGAGAAATTAAAATAAATAAATAATAGATCTTAAATCAATTAATTTATAAAATATCTTAGCTATATTGGATATGTTGAACAAGAACCTCAAATTCTATATGGTGATGTTTATGAAAATATAAAATATGGTAATTTTAAAGCTGCAAAATATTCAATTAAAAAAGCTTGTAAAAAAGCAGAATTACATAATTTCATAATGTCATAACCTGATCAATATAATACAATACTTGGGTAACGTGGTTTTATGCTAAGTGGAGGGAAAAACAAAGACTTATAATTGCTAGAATGTTTTTAAAAAACCCATAAATTTTATTATTATTTGAACCCACAAGTGCTTTAGATTCAATTGTAGAAAAAAAATACAAACAAAATTAGAATATTTAATGAAAGACAGAACAAAATAGTTGTTGCACACAGATTAACTACTATAAAGAACGTTAATAGAATAATCTTTTTAGGAAAGGTTGGTAAAGGAATATTACAAAAAGGAAATTATTTAAAATTAAAAAAACAAAAAAGTTCCTTTAAAAAAAATTATGAAGCAAGTTTAATTGATTAATAACTTATTACATAAGTTATCTTAATCAAAAATCTTAAATAAGTTATATTTATTAAAATTAACCTTTAATTCAATAATAAGTTAGTTAGAACTTTAAAATATATAAAATTTTATTATCCATAGTTTATAATAAACTATATTTGGAACTTTTTTCTTTTTAAAGTACTAATTTTATGGAAAAAAAAGAAAATTTAAATTACATAAAATTTATTTTATATAGTAAAATTTTTTTTATAAGGAGAGTGATAAAATGAAAAAATTATTAAGTATTTTAGCTTCACTAGGTATTTTAACACCTATAGCTACAACAGTGATTTCATGTGGAAAATCTGAAAATCAAGCAGAGGAACAAGAAGGAAATGAAAATAGTGATGTAGATAATTCATATGAAACAGCATTAGAATCATTTAAAAAAGAAGTAAACACAATTATAAATGAAACTGTGAAAAAAGAGTCTGAAAAGTGATTTGAAGAAGATAAACAAAATAATAACTATAAATTCTTTGTTTATAATAAAATGAAGACATATTTTGAAAGTTATAAAACTGACGAAACTTTAAACAGAAATTTATCAGAAATTATACAAAATGGAGATAATTTAGACAATTTATTTAATGATATTGCAATTAAAGTTGGCTTCAACTCAATTAAAGAAAAAGTTAATAATCTAAAAAGTAAATCAGAATACAATATATTAACTAAAGACATAGATAATTTAATTGAAATTGAAAAAAAATTATCAGATACACAAGATAGCAAATCAAATTTAGCTTTTTATGATGTTACTGAAACCTCAAATAATAAACAAAAAGGATACATATTATCTTCAAATATTAATTTTAGTTTTAAAGTCATTATAAATTCTAAGGATGGTCAATCAAAAACTAATTATAATGAAAACTCAGCATTAAATTATACTATTACAAGTTATGTTGGTCTTGCAGAATATATAGAAAATCAATCTAAGGAAGTTAAATGAAATTTATTAAAAAAAGATGATAATTCATCAATTATAAATCTTAGTTCTTTTGAAAACACAGAAGAAGATAAATTTATTACTAGTTTTGATAAAATTAAAAGTAATGTTAATGATAAGTTTAATAATAATGAATTTAATAATAATTTAATAATGAATTTAAACAATACTTTTAGTGAAGGAAATCTTCAACAATTTAAAGATTTCATATCTTTTGAAGGTCCAACTGATAATAATTCTTTAATTAATATTGATCAATTAAATGATTCTAATCAATGAGATTATAAATTACAAGCAAGTCAATCAAATTATTCTTGAAGAACTAATAAGTCAGGTTGAAATGATAATAATTTCAATGATGGACATTTATTATATAATGATATTTTCTTTGGAAATGCAAAAAATGATCAAACAAATATAAATAATTATTTGAAAGAAAATATAAGTAATTGATCATCAAGTTTTATAGAAAAAGTAAAAAATGATGAAGGATTTGATGCTCTAACACAAGACAAAGAAAAAATTGAAGCAAATCTATTAAAATTAGTAAATATTAAGTTTGTTCCATTAAGTAACATTAAATTAAAAATTGGCTCATTCAAAAAAGATATGAATGAATTTAAAATTGGTTATGGGTCTTCGGTTGATCCAAAAGATAATTTTAACCAATTAACTGAAGAATCAGTAACTTTTAAATCAATTAAAGCAAATGTTATAAAAGGTTTGAGTACATTTTATGAAACATTTAATTTTCAAAAATATAATGAAAGAATATTTGGTATTAAATCAGACAATGATTTGTTTTGAAATCAAGCAACAAAAATAAGTAGATTAGATGAATTAGCAGATTTATTTTCATTAAAATCAAATACTCCTGAAATTATATCAAAAAGAAATGATTTTTTAGCAAATTCTAATCAATCTACATTTAATTTTAAATCATCTTCAAACTATAGCGGTTCATCATTATCTTCTTCAAGTGAAGGTTTAAAAATTTATGTAGGTTATTATCTTACTTTTGTCGATTTAAATTTACAGTTTGACTTTTTAAATGTAAATATTAGAACTGATGCTGTATATAATGATACAACTGGAAAAAATAGATATCCTATAGTTTTCATTCCAAAAGTATAGTTAGTCATTACTAAGCGCATAATAAAAATTTAGCGCTTTTTTATTATTTAGAATGTAGGTGTTATTTTTTTAATGTATAAAGATCAAGTTGACAATAATTTAATAAAGCCAAATTTATCAGTTTCATTTTTTGATTTATTAGGTTTCTTTTTTAAAATAATTTTTTCAGAAAAATCATATATTATATTTTTTATAGTTATTAATCTTTTTAGTTTTTTAGTTGCTTTTATATTTAATATGGTTAGTCATGATGAAAAGTTGCAAAATCAAATTTTTGATTTTTATTCCATAATATATTCTAGTATTTTGTTATTTTTAATTATTGTTAGGTCAATTATATTCTTTTTAGTTAAAAAAGTTGATGATAAAACTACATTTTTAATAATATCAGGACAGGTATCTAGGAGTAAATTTTTTTTAACACAACTTTTAACTTTTTTAATTTTATTGATAATTACTATTTTCTTATCTTATTTGTATTTTAATTTATTATCTTTATTTTTTAATCACTTTACAATAAATAACTTTATTTTTAGAAAAACTATAGTTTTTTTAATTTATAATTTATTAATTGGTATATCATTAATTTTATTCAACATTTTTTTATTGATTTTGATTGGTTCACAAGGGACTATTATAATTACAACAGTTTTTTTATCATTATCTTTCGTAGCAAATATTCCATTAAAAATAATAACAACTAAAAACGATAAGTTATCATTATCATTTAACAATGATTCTAATCCAAGAACCCCAATAGCTGTTAGAGTAGAAGATATATATAAAGCAATTACTTTACAAAATTTAATAAAAAATAATAAAATAAAGTATAATTATTTATCAAATGCAATAAATGATTTTTTTACAGATTATACAAATGGATATATTATTAGTGATAATTTTTCTGAATCTATTAATAAAAGATTAGAAGATTTTTGAAATAATAAATTAAAAATCATTAAAGAAAATAAAGATAACGAAGATAATTATATAAATTACTCATTACAAGGTATTGTAGAAAAAAATAATACTGAAATGAACAAAAATAGCTCAAAATGATTAAGAAAAAAAGTATCAATTAATTTTAAGTTAAAAACAACATTTATGAGTTATGATGAAATGGTTAATGTATATAATACTATGGATGATAATTACGAATATAAAAATGCATTGAAAGATTTTTTGGATTTTTATAACTATATTTTAACTATTAATGAAGATATTCAAAAAGCTTATCCTGAGTATTTCTCAACTTTTATTAATTTTTTACCTAACTCAGAAAATAACTTAGATGTAAATTACATTTCTAATGATGAAGTAACTGATTCAGAAGGTAAGCCATTAAAACTTAATTTTAGTAGTTCAGATTTAGAATCTATATTTAAATTTAATGTTTCATCACCAATGAGTGGAGATAACTTAGCAGTTGGACCAATAGATAATGAAAATAATGATATTTATAATTTTTTTTATAATGAATTATATTTTCCCACTTCTTATGTAGCAAATATTTTAGAAAATTATTTCATAAAGTATACAACCGATTTTTTTAACTCTACACAAAGAAGTATAATAATAAATAATAGTTATAATGAATATGTTAATGTTAGAAATCAAGCAAATCTTTTTGCATACTTAAACCCATTTTATGGTTTTTGAACAACATATACATATTATTCAGGAAATTCATACTCTGAAACTTGATTTTCTAAGGATAATAAGTCATATATTAATTTAGAAGACCAACAAAATGTCTTCTTACCTTATTTAACATATGATTTTAAAATAGTTGATGGTTTTATTGATTATGAATCAATTAATAATTATTATGATCCAAAAATAACTGTATTTGTAATTTTTGTTAGTACTATATTTTTATATGTTTTTGCCCATAGAAGATTTTTAAAAATAGATATATCTTAAAAAATATTCATAAGAAAGTGTCTAATTAAACCAATATATAAATATTGGTTTTTTTGATAGCTATATTTTAAATATTTAAAAATGTTGAAATATATTATTATCCTTTAATAAAATTTAAATGTAATAAAATTATTTAATATTATTTATTAAATAAATATTGCAAAAGTAAAATATTTCTTTTTGATAACAATATTTAATTAATTTTATAACTTTTAAAATAGAATAAACAACCTTAAAGAGACCATATTAGTGATACTTTAAATATTAATAAATTATTAAAATTAATTTTTTTATAAAAATTTATTGTAATTTATAAAAATAATTTGTATTATATTTTTAATATGAAAGGAAATTTGTAAAGTGATATTGACTAATAAATCAACAAAATCATATATAAAAAATAATGGAATGACTATTATTATTTTTTCATTTATTTTTTCATATAATTTGTTGAAACATTAAGTTTATAAAAGCTATTTGCATAATTATAACCAATCCAATAAATGTTTCATGGATTGGTTTTTTTATTAAAATTTTTTATTCATATATAGAAAGGAAAGCATGATATCTAAAGAAAATAAAGATGATTCTCAATTTAATTTTATAGATGAAATTAATAGTTTAGTTAAATCATCAAATAAAAAAAGAAGCAATTATTTTTGAGAAAAAATTAAGTATTATTATTCAAAATATAAGGAAGCAAAACTTGACTTTTTTAAGAAAACCCCTTTATTAAGTTATTCTTTTAAAAGAATTGTTTACTCATTTATTACCTTGTATATTGCAATAGCTGTTATTTATTTTTTATTATCAATTTCTTTGACTGAAGAAACGATAATGAATGATTTTGATTATACTAAACCTATTGTAAAACCATATGGTCCAGAATGAAGTCGTTGAGTCGAAAACAAGAAAATTGCATTTGGACTGGATGGAAGCATGATTGAGCAAATTTTAAGATATTGAAAAAACATTACTCCATTTATACCTAAGAAAATTTCATTGCCTATACAAATAAGCTTTACTGGAATTAGGTGAGGAAAAGAAGAAACAAGATGATTTTGACTTGGGTTAAACTTAAACAGATTAAATGGTACTGCAAATAATTTTCCTGTACTTGATACATTTAAAAAAGCTATGCCGATATCATTTATGATAGGAATGAGTTCTGTGGTTCTGTCTTATTTTGTTGGTATACCAATTGGTATAATTGCTGCAAAAAATAAAGAAAATCCTAAGGATCAATTTATTAGCTGATTTTTTTTAATATTAATAGCTTCACCAGCAATGATACTTGTAACCTTATTTTGATTATTTACTGTTAGATATCTTGGTTCTAAAGGAGTATGGAACCAAGATTATCAAACTAATCTTTTTGCAATATTAGCATTATCAATTTTAACAATTCCATCAATTGTAATTTCAACTAGAAGATATGTAATTGATGAAATGACTGCTGATTATACTAAGTTTGCCAAATCAAAAGGTTTGAGCTCTTCTTATATATTTTATATACATATTTTTAGAAATGCTGGAATCCGAATCATTAGGGTCATTCCCTCATCTATAATTTTATCTCTTTTTGGTTCTAGTCTCTTAATAGAAAGATTTTGATCAGCACCGGGTATGAGTAAATATATACTATCTGGAGTTTCAACTAATGATATTTTTATTGTTTTAGGATATGTAACTTTATCTGCTTCAGTAGGGGTATTTGCATCTTTACTTAGTGATTTATTACTTGTTATATTGGACCCAAGAGTCAAATTACATAAATAGAAAGGAAAATTATGAAATATAAATATTATAAAGATAATATAGATTACAACAATATTGACTTATCATATTTTCAATATGATGAAAAATTATCAGATAATCAAACTGAAAGCATTGCTTCAAAACCATATAGTTATTGAAAATCAGTCTTTAAAACCTTAGTTAAAAAAAAGTTATTTATGTTAATAGTTATAATTTTAATTATTTTCATAATATTAAGTTTATCAATCGCAAGGAATGAAGTGCCAGTTCCATTAGATAGACCTAATAAAACTCCTGCAACTTGATCTAATGAACATTGATTTGGACTAGGTGTAATGGGAGAAGATTTATGAAATAAAATTTGAATAGGTACACGTAAAACACTTCAATTTTCTTTAACTATCTCTTCAATTGAAATATGCTTGGGTATTATTATTGGCTTAATTTGAGGATTCTACTCTAGATTAGATATTTTATTTATTGAAGTTATAAGATTTTTATCATTGATTCCTTCTTTGATTTTATGACTACTAGTAATATTTATATTTGGTGGAAAAGCTACTATGCCAATATTGATTGGAGCTATATCTATAACAAGTTGAATCGGTATTTCATCAGTTATTAGAGTACAAACAATATTGATTAGAAATTCAGAATATAATATTGCTTCTAAGGTATTAGGGTCAAGTGGCTTTAAAATTATGAAAGAAAATATATTACCAAAAATTTTACCAATTGTTGTTCAAACTATATCATTCTCTATACCAAGTGCAATTGCTCTTGATTCAACATTATCATATTATAATTTTGGATTTATAAATAATGTTATTTATGAATGTTCATTAGGCTCAATTTTAAATGATTCACTAATGTGATCTAGTTTATGAAAAACTTATCCTAATTTATTAATATTCCCAGTTTTATTTACTAGTGGATTATCTTTTTTAATATTTGTTGTAGGTAAAGTTATATCAGATTCATTAGATCCTAAATTACATAGATAGGAATAAATATGAATAAAAAGATTTTAGAAATTAAAAATTTGGAAGTTAAATTTCATGTAAGACAAAGTTTCTTAACTGCAATAAGAAATGTATCTTTCAATATTTATGATAATGAAATTATCGCAATTGTTGGTGAGTCTGGTAGTGGAAAGTCTGTAATTACAAATACATTTATGGGAATGTTAGATAATAATGGTTTTATAAGTGATGGCAAAATTATTTATTATCCACAAAAATCTGATGACTTTAAATATGTGTGTTCAAATTATCTAGATGAAGGAATTAATTTAACTGATTTGCAAAATGAGTTAATGGATAAATACACAAAAAAAAGTATAATTAAAAGTTTAATATTACAAAAGAAAATAATTACAAAAAAAATTGTTAAAAATAATAATTTAAATATCAAAACGATTAATAGTAAAATTAAAAAATATAAAAACAAAGTAGAAATTTTAAATAAAAATGAAAACTTATTTTTAAAAAATAATAAAAAAAATCATAAAATTTCAAAGTATGAACAAAAGTTAGAATCATATCTTTTAAATTATAAATTAATGACAGATAAAAAATTTAAAAATAATTACTATGAAGATTTAAATCACAACTTATTTAGTTTAAAAAAGAATATTATTAAGATAAAAGGTTTTAAATTATTAAATCTATATATGTTAAGAAAAATTATTTATTATATCAAAACAATAAAAAATAATTTTAATAATAAAGATTTTTTAAATGATATAAAGATTTATTTACAATATAAATATTATAAAGACCTATACTTTAAAAACAAAAACAAAAAATTTTTAGAGAACCAAAAATTATATATAGAAAATAAATTAAATAATATTTTTAAAAGTTTTAATCTAGACAATCTTGAAAAAAATTATTTTGATTACAAAGAAAAAATTAAAAATATAGAAAAAGATAAAACAAAAAATATTATTTATTCATATCTTAAATTTATAGCATCAAAAGAATTTAATTTTAGTGCTGAAAGAAATGCTGAAAGTCTAATATTAAAATTACTAAATAATGATAATTTTGATAAAAATTTATTTAATGAAATTTTAAGTAAATATAACTATTATAAAAGATTATCTATTTTAAGAAAATTAAGAGCTATTAAATTATTTAAAGATATGCGTGGAAAAACAATAGCAACAATTTTTCAAGATCCTATGACTTCTTTAAATCCTTTATTATCTGTTGGTTATCAAATATCAGAAGTCTTACGTAAAAAAAGAGGTCTTTCAAAGAAAGAGGCTAAGATTAAAACTATAGAGCTTCTTAAAAAAGTAGGAATACCTAATGCGGAAAAAAGATATAAAGATATACCAGGTCAATATTCTGGTGGTATGAGACAACGTGTTGTTATTGCAATTGCGTTAGCAGCAAAACCAAAAATACTTATATGTGATGAACCAACAACAGCATTAGATGTTACAATTCAAGCACAAATAATTAAACTAATAAAAGATTTGCAAAAAGAATATAGATTTACAGTTATATTTATAACTCATGATTTAGGAGTTGTTGCAAAATTAGCTGATAGGGTTGCTGTAATGTATGCTGGCCAAATTATAGAATATGGAATAACTAATGAAATCTTTTTTGAAGCAAAACATCCATATACTTGAGCATTATTATCATCTTTACCTCAATTAGGTGTAAAAGGTGAAGAACTATATTCTATAAAGGGAACACCACCATCATTATTTAATACTATAAAAGGGGATGCTTTTTCTTTAAGAAGTGATTATGCATTAAAAATTGATAAGATTTTAGAACCACCAATGTTTAAAGTTACAGATACACATTATGCTAAATCTTGACTATTAGATGATAGAGCACCTGAATCAAATAAACCAGAAATATTAAATGATATGGAAACTCAAATAGAAGATATGTAGGTTAATATTATGAATAATAAAACAATTTTAAAATTACGTAATATTTCAATAGTTTTTAGAAATAAAGGTAAAAAATTTAATGCTGTAAAAAATGTTAACATTGATATTAATGAAGGTGAAATATTTGGATTAGTTGGTGAATCTGGAAGTGGTAAAACAACACTTGCAAGGTCAATTGTTGGTGTTCAAGAAATTTATGATGGTGCTGTTTATCTAAATGATAAATTAATTAACGGTCATTATGAGAATTTATATAAACTAAATAAAAATATATTAAAGAGATTAACTTATTTTGAAAATAAATTGTACACAATTATTAAACAAGTAAAAAAACTATTAGTTGAAATTCAATTTAAAATAAAAAAAAGTTCATTTAATGAATCATTTGAAATTTTTAATCTTAAAGAAATTATAAATGTTAATCAATTAAGGTTTATAGAAAATTTATATACTGATACTCTTAATATTATTAATCAAATAATTGAAAACTCTGAAAGAATAATGATTTTTGTAAAAGGAATAAGTTTACAAGTAAATGATTTTCCAAAAAAATTAGAAGAATCACTTATTTTGAAACAAGAACAAGTTAATAACTCGTATTTAGTTTTAAAAAATACTGTTCAAAAAGTATTTTTATGAATAAGTAATATTATAAAAAATATAAGCTTAGAAAACAATAATAAGTATAAACTAAATAATCTTTTAAAGAAAATTATTGAAAATACAAAATTCATCATATCAAATAATGATATTTTAATTAAGCAAGTTAAAAATTTAAAAGTTATTCAAAATGAAAATACTTTATTAACATCTCCAAAAACAATTAAAAATAAAAAATTAAAAGAGTATTATAAAAAAGTTTACATATCTAGAAAGCTTTTTTATAAAGAATGTAATAAAAGATTCAAAAATTTAAATAATGATAAAAATAAAAATGTTAATGAGTTAAATATTTTAAAAGAATATTTAAGAGATTTTTGATCAAGGTCAAATATAAAAATCAATATATGTATAAAAATACTAAATTTTATAAAGGAAAATAATAAAATTGAATATTATAAAAAATTATTAAATAAATTAAAAGATACTGATTTTGAAAGAAAAATTAAAACGTATTTAAAAGATAATAAAGAATATAATTTTCAAATTATAAATAATTTATGAAAGGAGGCTTGATATATTAAAAACATTATAAAAAGAAATGTTGTAAAAGATTCAAAATTAATTCACGATTATTACAGATGAAAAAATATGCATATTCAATTAGTTGATAATGACTTAATTGAGTTTATAGAGTTTTTAGAATTGCCCTCTACTAATGAAATATTAAAAAGGTCAAATCTATTGTCAAAAACTAGTAAAAAAGAAAGAAAAATAAATAGAAAAAATATACAAATGATTTTTCAAGATCCAAGTTCGTCCTTAAACGATAGAAAATCTGTTTATCAAATAATTAGTGAGGGTCTTGAAAATTATAAATCATTATATAAATCTGATGAAGTTAAATATGAATATTTAAATTATTATAACGATAATAATATTAATAAGTTAATAAACATTAGACAAATAAAAAATATAGATGTAAAAAATTACTTAATCAACAAAGTTATAAAGTCAGTTGGTTTATTACCAGAACATTTATCAAGATACCCTCATGAATTTTCAGGTGGTCAAAGACAAAGAATTGGAATAGCAAGATCATTAATTATGAACCCAAAAATTATTGTAGCGGATGAACCAATATCAGCATTAGACGTTTCTATTAGGTCGCAATTACTAAATTTATTTAAAAAATTTCAAAAAGAACAAAATATTACGTTTTTATTTGTTGCACATGATTTAAGTGTTGTTAGATATATTACTGATAGAGTAGCTGTAATTTACCATGGTATTATAGTAGAACTAGCACCAGCAGATGAATTATTTAAAAATCCAATACATCCTTACACAAAGTCATTAATATCGTCTATACCACAACCTAATCCTAAAAAGGTTATTGAAGACGTTTTTGTATATGACCCAATAAAAGAACATTATGATTATATATTTGATTTACCTAAATTTATAGAAATCAGAAATAATCATTATGTATATTTTAATGAACGTGAAATTAATAAATATAAAAATATAAATAAAGAATAAATAAACTTTAAGAAAGGAAGATATGAAAAAATTATTAACATTATTACTAGGCATTCCCTTTGTAGCAACATTTTCTGTTGCTGTATCTTGTGGAAAAGCCGACCCGGAAAATACTTATAAAATGTTATTATCAGATGTAACAAATTGAGTAACTGCAAAAAATAGTTCTGCATCTGATAGCTATACATTAGCCAATACTAATGCTAATGCTTTATCAGGAGATGAATACGGACGATTATATGGTGATTTATTTTTAACACAAAGTAATTATTCAAATGAATATCCATATGTTGGATTACATAATGAAAATTTTACAGAATGAGTTTATACATTAAGAAATGACGCAACATGAAGTGATTATCAAGGTAATTTAATAAGGAATATTACAGTAAATGATTTTTTAAATACTGCTAAATATGTTTTAAATCCTGCCAATACTTCTCAGGTGGTTAATTTGTGATTAACAAGCATAAAGGGTGCAGAGGATATTTATTCTGAAGCATCAGTTGAAGGGGCGGATTTTGAAGAAGTGTGAAATAGAAACTCTTCAAACTTCGGTTTAAAAGTTAATGAATCATTAAATACTGTAACATATCAATTAGTTAAACCAATGAATTATTTTGAGTCATTGCTTTCATATTCTGCATTTTCACCAATACATGACGATGTTTTATTAGATCCTTCAATAAATGATAATTATACTAAAGGATATTATTCTGGTCCATTTTTACCAACAGAATATGAAAAAGAGTCTTTAATGTTACTTGATAAAAATAATAATTATCACTTTGCAGATAAAGTTAAAATAAATAGAATTAAAGCAATTGGTATAAAAGGCTTTACAACATCAACAACAAGAGAACTATTTGAGTCTAATACATTGTCAGATTTTGTTGTTAGCCCTAATGATAAAGAAGGTTGGGATAAATATATCGGTAATGATATGCAAAACCCTAAACATACACCAGGTATGGTAGAATATCAAAATAATACTGGTGGTATAAGAACTTGATCTTATTTCTTTAACTTTTTAAATACAGATTATTTTAGTAATGATGAAAACACAAAAAAAAGAGCAGTAGAAGCATCAAGGGCATTACAATATAAAGAAGTAAGAAAATTTATTTCAGAAAATTTAGATAGAAATAAAAGAGCAAAATATGATTCTTGAATATATGATACAGATGAAAGTTTATCAAATAGGTTAAGAAATACTTATATTCCTCAAACTTTTGTATCAGCTAAAGATTCTGAATCTAACTCAAAAAAATTCTTAGATATGGAAGTAGAAGCCTTAAATAAATTAAATATAGATGCAGATGAATCAAAAGAATCAATACAAAAAGTAACAATAGATGACTTTAAAGATGGTGTTGATTTTACTAGAAATAAAAAGTATGGTAAAGATAATTTAAATAATAGTGAACAACTAATAAAATCACAAAGTAAAGAAGCTTTAAATTTAAAAACTTATTTGATCGAAAAAGATGTTACATTAAAATCAAAGTTATCAGAAAATAACAATAGTGGGAAAATAATTCTAAATTTTGTTGATAACCCTGAGTTAAAAACAACTAGTGGAGCTTATACAACTGAGATGATTGAAAACTTTAATAAAATAGAAAACAATCCATTAAAAATTGAAATTATATATCCAACAACTCAAAATGAATTTTCAGCAAGATTATATAGAGGTTATTCAGATATAAGCTTCTTTAATTGAGGACCTGATTATGAAGACCCAATGACATATTCAGCAACTGTAAAACTAGATGGGGATTTTGATTTTGTTATTAATCAACAAAAATTATTTAAATTCAATTCTGCTAGTGATATATTAAAGTCAAATAATGCTAAACAAGAATATGAAAAATTAAAAAACAATGAGCAAAATAAAAATCAATATAATGAATTAGTTGTTGAAAATGAAAATGGAATATCAGAATTATTTGAGTCAAGGTATAAATATAGTTATGAATTACAAGAAGCTGATGTTAATTTATATAAAAATAATTATGAAAGATATACTAAATTTGCTGAATTAGAGGCTAAAACTTTATATCAAGATTATTTCTTATTACCTTTAATGGGTTCTGCACCTGCTAAACAATTTCAAGTTAGTTACAGCATACCTTATAGAACTTCTTCTTATGCTTTTGGTACTAGTGCTTATAATTATTTCAATATAGAATTAGTTGATTATTTATTATCATATGATGAATTACAAGCTTATATAGATTCATTCTATAATAATTTAGATGATATAAGAAATGATATAAGTTCTCATAGAGATCCTAAATTATGAAATTTAAGTAATTAATTTTATGCATAATTATATTAAAAATAAAATATTACAAACAACCATTATTAATTTATAAAGGTTACTTTAATATATTAGCTAATTTAATACTTATAAACCTAAGTACAAAAATTATTATCATCTTTTAAAAAATTATAGAATTAAATTTTTAAGTAAAAAATAATAAAAACATATCTAATTAGAAAAATATTTTTATAAAATGATTTTTTATAAAAATATTTTTAATGTAATTCTAAATTATTTTATATCTAAGATATTAATTAGATTGTTATTATACAAAATTAAATAATTAAAACTTAAGATAATTAAACCTATTTATAATCAATTATTTTTTAGTTAGAAAAAGATAAACTGAGCAATAAAGAGTTAGTTTAATTAAAATAAAAATAATTAAGGTTTATCAAAAAAGAAATTAAAATTTTGACATTGCAATATAAAATATTATTAAAAGTCTTTATTATTTATTACGAAGAATTAGAATAAAGATTTTAGTTAAATTTATCATTGTATAGAATTAATAGTAACATCACTAATTCTAATACAAATAAATACTAAAAAGAATTTATTTAAATTTATGTATTAACAGTTAATAATAGTTAATTATCATATTTTAAAACATATAAAGTTATAATTAAAATATAAAGAGAATTAAGGCTTAAAATTATAATTAAAATATTTAAAACAATAAACTTAGCTTTATAGAATTTTTAAAATATAAATAGCTATTTATTGTTTTTTTATATTAATAATTTACATACTGAATTTTAATAACTAAAAATAAATTTATATTTTTTTAAAACTAGGAAAATAATTTCAACTTAAAATTTTTCTTTAGACAATTATTAATAAATAATACTGCTAACTTTAAAAATCATTGATTATTATATAGTGATTAATTAATTTTAATAATTAAAAAAATTTTTTCTTTATGTAGAGTTATAATAAAAAAAAGATAAAGGAATTTAATATATGGAAGAAAGCGAGATTTTAAAAAGATTTAAAACTTATAAAGACTCTTATATTAATAGTTATGAAGAATTAATAACTATGAAAAATGAATACAATAATAAATTGAAAAATAAAATTAAAAACTCTAAAAATTATAAAGCAGATAAGAAAGTTTATAAAGAAGAATTAGTAGATATTAGAAATAATTATAAAACTAATAAACAAGATATTCAAAATAAAATAAAAGATGAATTAAACAAATCATTAATTAGCTTCAATGAATATGTTAATGATGAAAATAAAAAAAATAATACAAAAATCAAAATATTAAAAATTAATAATATTAGATTATTGGCAATAATAATAATACCTGTTATGATGTCTATTGGGTTATTTGTTAGTTATTTTGTTGTAAATCAAATTGATTTATCAAATTCTCATGATCTAATAGCTTTGGGTATATCAATAACATTAATATTATTTGAGTTAGCTTTATACTTGTTTTTGATTATTTTTTCATATAAAAAAACAATACTAGATTATTATAATAATTCATTAATTTGTACGTCAATTGGATTTACAGCAAGTTTTTTTGATACATTAGGTGTTGGTTCATTTGCAACAAATACAGGATTATTAAAAGCAGCAAAATATATTAAAGATGATAAAAAATTACCTGGAACATTAAATATAGGAATGGCAATACCGAATCTTTTTTCAGGTATATTATTTATGACTAGTGTCCAAGTTGATATAATAACTTTATTATCATTTGTATTATCAGCAGTTATTGGTTCAATTATTGGTAGTACAATTGTTAATAAAATTAATAAAAAATTAATTTCTTTAATAATGGGTATTGTTTTGGCAATTACAACACTATTAATGCTCTTAACAGTTAAAGGTATTGAAGTATTTCCTTCAGGTACTGCTGATGGGGTTTCAGATGTTTGATGAAAATTAATGCTTGGATGTATAGCATTTATAATATTGGGTATGTTTATAAGTTTTGGAATTGGATTATATGCACCTGCAATGGCAGTTATATCATTGTTAGGTATTAATTTCTTAGTTGTATTTCCAATAATGACATGTTGTTCTGGTTTAACAATGCATATTAATTCATATCGTTTTTATAAAAAAAATAATTATATGCCTAAAACTTCATTATTCATGACAATTGGTGGAATAACAGGTGTTATTATATCTTATATATTTGTATTTTATATATTAATAACTTTATTGCATGTTGATAAAAATATTATTACGGACGTCTTTAAATGACTTAGTGTATTTGTAATTGCTTATTCATCATTTACATTATTAAGAAGTTATTATAAACAAACTAAAAATTTACATAATATCAAATCTAATTATTAATATTTATATGTTATAATATTATTAAAATTTATGGAGGAAAATACATGAAAAAATTTTTAAGTTTATTATGTTCATTTGGTTTACTAGGAACATCAATTTCAGTATCTTCAAATGTTATATCTTGTGGTTCTAAAGATAATGCAAAAGAACTTACATATCAAGACAACAAAAAAGATAGTGATGTAGTATCTTACTTATCCAACTTCGAAAATGCTACTATTTTCACAAATGAAAAAGAAGATTTTTTACCATTAAGTGTTGTTGAAAACAAATTGGGTTATGAGTACACAGATACACATAGTTCAGCAATGGGTGATCAAGATTTAGATTTTGGTACTTTAGAAGGATCTTTAATTAACTTCACAAAAGGTAGTGATGAAGAAGGGAAAAGCACATTTGGTGATTTTGATTCAATATTCAAAGAATTAACTGATTTAAAAACAACAAATACAGCTGATGGTGAAAACAGTAACATTACTATTCATGTTGGAACTTTGAAAGGTAAGAAAAACGAACAATCTTTTACAATAAATATTTATAAATTATCATTTACTATTGATAAAGATCATAATGTTGTTGGAGATGTATTAAAAGATATAATTTATAAAAAGAATATTTCTTTAGTTTAATATTTAAATTTAAACCAAGCATAATAAAAGCTTGGTTTTTTTTATACTAAATTTGACATTAATATATTTATAATGTAGTATTTCTTTAAATAGGAAAGAAAGAATATGAAAAAAAATACTTTTAAAGGTAAATTATTTATAATAATTTTATTATCATTTTCAATAATTTATTATTTGAATGTATTTTTTTCAATTAAAATAAATATTATTAATTTTGACAGTTACATAAATTTTTTTAATAACATAGTATTTATAATTACAATTACAATATTTAGTGCTATTATTTTAGCTTATTTTGCAAAAATGGTTAAATTAATTAATGAATACAAAGTAATATATTTTAAAGATTTTGATTTTAAGTATATAATTTCAAAAAATATAAAGTTATTTAGACATTATTTATTGTTGTCATCACCAGTAATAATTCTAAAATTATATTTAATTTTTTCAAATTTAAATTACAACTCTAATATTAATAAATTCATTGTAATTTCATTTTTACTAACTTTATTTTTATTATTAAACTTGTCATTATTATCTTTATATATTTCATTAAAAATAATTTGTAAAGAAAAAAATATCAAAATTATCGAAGAAGAATATTTAGATATTAACTCAATGTTTACTTTTATTAATGAATATGTAGAAATACATAATATTTATTTTTATAGTGAAATTGTATATAAAGAGGTTGTTTTAAGATATTACATTTTTCAAAAAGAAATATCAATGTTAGTGCATCAAGAACAAAGCGATGTTAAAAAGGATATCAAAAAGGGAACTTGTCCTCCTTCTGAATGTTATTAAAAGTCCAATTCAAATAAAAAATATATAGTTTTATATATATTTTTTAATATATTTTTTTTATGCATTTATAAGGAGTAAACAAAAAATGAAAAAATTATTAATTATTTTAACTTCAATATCAGTAATTTCAACGTCATCTTCAGCAGTTATTTCATGTGATAAATCTGATGATAGTAAAGGTACTGTAACAAAAAAATCATTAACAAGTATTAAAGGAAATGACTTAAAGTTATCACCAACATCTAATGATGAATCAGCTGCAAAAAAAGCTGTAATAAATAAAATCAAATCATATTTATCAATAGAAGTTAAAGAAACCACAGATATAATATTTAAGGATTTTATTTCTGCAACTTTAGATAATGGTGGATCTATAAAAGTAAGTGCAGTTGAAACAAGTACAAAAATTACAGGTGAATCTACTTTTAACTTAATTTATAAAGAAGAAGCTTCACCAGAACCAACTGAAAAAATTGATTTACAAAATTTAGAATATAAAAATATTCCAGCAGGTGTAAGAACTGATGGTGTATTTGATAGTGTGAATGCATCTTATCTTGGTGAAGATGATAAATATGACATTAATGAAGAATCAATTTTATTTTCTTTAAACCAAATGAATAGTTTAAACTTAAAATCAGGTGAAGATTTTACTATTTCTGAATTAAATAAAGGTGAAAAAGGAATTGGGGGATCAGTTATAATAACTGCAACTAATGACTCAAAATACATTAAAGGGTCAACAACTTTAACCTTTAATAAAGATATATTATTTTCTGGTTTATTAAAAAATAGAAATATTGATAAAGTTTATGTAAATAATGATACAGTTAATAACATAGAATCTTATATTACTAATAATGATTACAAATTTGGATTTGGTTCATTAATTATGGAAGCAATTGGTGTTAAAAACCCTGCTTTGGAAACATTCTCAAGTAAGTTAGCCATTGCAGGAATGAATATAATAGCTAAATGTGAATTAAGTAAAAATGAATTTATTGTTACTGAAGTTCCACAATTAGATGGTATATTTAAAGCTGAACGTAATGTTAAATTTAATATAACATTTGTTGAAGATAAAAGAGCATTTATAAAAAAAGGTGAAAATAATGTTACTTTAGATAAAGGAACATCAGAGAGTAGTGATAATTATTACTTATCACTAAAAAAAGCAGTATACTCAAAAGTTTCTGCAGACTTCAGAACAAAAGTTTCTGAAAGTGAATTTGTTAAATATACAAGAATAACTAAGTCAAAAGACAATTATAGTGTTGTGTTATTGCCAGGTTCTGATATCATGTATTCTCATGATCGAATGGTTCCATTAGTTGCATCAAAATTAATATTAAGTAATTCTGAAATAACTATTCAAGCTACAATTCAAAAATAATATAGATATAAAATAATTGTATTAAACATATTAAATTTAGTATTAAATAAACATTTATTAATATTTATTCTTATAGGATTTTTTTTCTACACAAAACTTTTAAAAAGTTATTACTTATAAGAATTTTTAGCAAAAAAATTCAAATTATAACTTTAAAATAAAACTACTTTCATTAAAAAAACTATAGTTAATAAATGAGTAAATAGGAAGATAAGAAGACCAGTATAAAAGTACTGGTTTTATTTTCATTAAAAATTCACCATTAAAGTTAAAAAAATAATTGTTTTTAACTTTAATGGTGAACATATTCTATGTTAAATATTTAATTAAGTTACTTAACATTAACTTTTGAGAAAATTAATAAACTTAAAATATTTTTAATTATATTCATATAGTCACTATTGGCAAATCTTAATTTAAATTAAAAATAAAGCACCACCCATTATCCCTGCAAGCATTGGAGCTACAACAGGAATTCAAGAATAAGATCAGTCAGAATTACTTTTTCCTTTTAAAGGTAATAATTGATGTACAATTCTAGGACATAAATCTCTAAAGGGATTTATCGCATAACCAGTTGTTCCACCTAATGATAGACCAATTGCTAGGACAATAAAACCAACAAATATTGGACCCATTCAAGTTGCACTTGAAAATCAATTGCTTAAAGAAAATATACCTACAACTAATATTAATGTAGCAAAAAATTCACAGAAAAAATTACTAAAAATATTTCTATATTGTGGACCTGTAGAATGCATAGCAAGAACATTATTATTTTTATTGTCTGAAATAGAGTTAGTAATATGTTTAATGTAAAAAATATCAATTACTATTTGAGCTAATATTGCACCAATTAATTGTCCAATAATAAAAATAGGGATTAAGCCTAAGCTTCCAATATTTTTTTCTCAACCATTCACAACAAAAGCAATTGTAACAGCAGGATTAAGATGAGCAGCTCCTTTTAAAGCACTAGCTATAGTTGCTCCAATAATAACAGCAAATGATCATCCAATTGTTATTGATAATCACCCTGCATTATTACCCTTAGTATTTTTTAAAACTACATTTGCTACAATACCATTACCTAAAATAATTAAAATGAAAGTACCTAGCAATTCTGTACCAAAGTGTGTAAATCAGTTTTCCATTAATACCTCCTTATTAAATTCGAAAACTTTATATGAATATAATTATTCATACATAGTGATACTACTTTAATAAATATAACTAATCAACCTTTTAGTGTGAAACTAAAAACATAATATAAAATTTATTTCTAAATATAACAAAAAAGATAAAAAATATTCCATTTATTTTTTTTAAACTATAATCAATTTGTACAAATGTACAGAAGAAAGTTTCTTCATAAAATTTAATAGAATTTAATAAAAATTACTATTATTAAGTATTAGAAAATGGTGGTTAAATGAATAACTATGATATTTGCATTATTGGTGCTGGCATTATTGGTGCTTCTATAGCAAGAGAATTATCTAAATATAATAAAAAAATTTTATTATTAGAAGCAAATGCAAGGGTCGCTATGGAAACTACAGCAGGTAATTCAGGTTTAGTACATGGTGGTTTTGATCCAACTCCAGGAAAGCTAAATGCTAAATTAAATATACTAGGAAAAAAAAGATATGAGGATTGAATTAATGAAATGGAGTTTCCTTATTTAAGAATTAATTCAACAGTAGTAGCTTTTAATGAAACTGAGTTTGAAGATTTAAAAATGTTATATAAAAGAGGTTTAGAAAACGGTTTAAGTATAGATGAATTAGAATTATTAAATCATAAAGAAATACTTGATCGAGAACCAAATTTATCTCAAGAAGTAATTGCGGCTTTAGTTTGCAATTCTTCTATTGCAGTTGATAGTGTTGAATTAACTAAAACACTTATTAGAAATTCAATAAAAAATGGAGTTAACTTAAAACTAAACTCTAAAGTTATTGAAATTACTAAAAATGATGAAGAATTTATTATAAAAACTTCAAAAATAGAAGAATTTAAGTCTAAAGTTATAATTAACGCTGCTGGTCACTATGCTGATGTAATTAGTTCAATGGCAGGACATGATGATTTTAAACTCACTACAAGAAGGGGCGAATATAGAATTTTAGAGAAAACTGAAAGGGGGATTGTAAATTCAGTTATATTTATGGTACCTACAATTCATGGTAAAGGTGTAATTGTCGCACCTATGTTAGACGGTCATATAATGGTTGGTCCAACATCTGAAGAAAATGTTTCAAAAGAAGAAACAAGATTAGTTACTAAAAATAAATTTGATGAGATTGGTAAAATAGGTAAAAAACTAGTACCTAGTTTGAATATAGATAAAACATCAATGACTTATTCTGGAAGCAGACCAATAGAATCTACGACTGATGATTTTTGAATTAAGCCTTCTCATTCTGATTGTTGTTTTATTAATGTTGCTGGAATGAAATCTCCAGCAATTGCAAGTGCACCAGCTATTGCTGATTATGTTATTGAATTAGTTAAAAATGCAATTGGTGAAATGGAAATGAACAAAAATTATAATCCAATTGAAAAGTCAATTATACCTATTATATAAAAAAAAGGAGTATTATGGAAAAATATATATTAACATTAGATGAAGGTACAACAAGTGCTAGAAGTCTTATAACAAACAAAAAAGGAGAAATAGTTGCAGTAGACCAAACTGAATTCGCACAACATTACCCTAAGGAAGGATGAGTTGAACAAGATGCTATTGAAATTTGAAATACTCAACGTTCAACATTAGTTCAGGTTTTAAATAAATCTGAAATAAACTCAAAACAAATATCTGCAATTGGAATAACCAATCAAAGAGAAACAGTTGTAGTTTGAAATAAAGAAACTGGTTTACCAATTTACAACGCAATTGTTTGACAAGATCAAAGAACTGCAAAATATTGTGAAGAAATGACTCAAGAACAATATGATTTAGTCAGAAAAAAAACTGGATTAATAATAAATCCTTATTTCTCTGCAACAAAAATAAAATGAATTTTAGATAATGTTCATAACGCAAGAGGACTTGCAAATGAAAACAAATTGATGTTTGGAACTATTAATACTTGATTAATATATAGATTGACTGGTGGAGAGGTTTTTGTAACAGATCACACAAATGCTCAAAGAACTTTATTATATAATATTCATAATAACGATTGAGATGAAGAATTATTACAATTATTTAACATACCTAAAAGTATATTACCTGAAATTAAATCTTGTTCTGAAGAATATGGTAAAACGTTTCCAGGTCTTATTTCAAAAAACGATACAACAAGAATACCAATTTGTTCATCAATAGGTGACCAACAAAGTGCATTATTTGGACAATTATGTTTAAATCCAGGAGAAGTTAAAATCACTTATGGAACAGGTTGTTTTATATTGATGAATACAGGTGAAGAAAAAGTTGAATCTTCACACGGATTATTAACAACTATTGCAGCATCATACAATGGAAAAATAACATATGCTTTAGAAGGTTCTGTTATGATTGCTGGAGCAGCTATTCAATGATTAAGAGATAATTTGAGAATTGTATATAATGCTATTGAAACAGAATGATATGCTGGACAAGTAAATGATGATAGAAGAGTTTATGTAGTTCCATCATTTACTGGTCTTGGTTCACCTTATTGAGATTCTTATTCTCGTGGTGCTATATTTGGTCTTGATAGAGGTACAAAAAGAGAACATATTGTTAGAGCAACTCTTGAATCCATTGCATATCAAGCAAATGATGTTATAAGTGCAATGCAAAAAGATTTAAAGAAAGATATATCTTTATTAAAAGTTGATGGAGGTGCGTCTAATAACAAATTTATGATGCAATTTCAATCTGATATAAGTAGAACTAATGTTTTAAAACCTACAAATATTGAAACAACAGCAATGGGTGCTGCATATCTTGCTGGATTAGCAGTAAAATATTGAAAAGATATTGAAGAAATTAAACAAAATTATGATGTTGACTTTAAGCTTGAACAAAGTATATCAGAAAAAGATGCAAATAAACTTATTAAAGGATGAAATGTAGCTGTATCAAGAACATTTAGTTGAACAAAAGATATTGAATAAAATTTTCTTTAAAAATAGTGAAGTATTAAAAGTTAATTATTTTAAATAATTAACTTTTTTTATTAATGTCTTTTATTAGAATATTATAAAATTTATATATAAATAACTAAATTATATGTAATTTTATACTGGTCTACTTAACTTCCTTTTTACTAATAATTATTTTAGAAATCATTTATTATATTTTTATTTTTTTATAACAAAAATATAATTAAAATTTTAATTTATCTTTACATTTTAAATATATAATTTAAGTTATATTTAAACACAATTTTACAAATAAAAATATTTTTTAATTCTTAAAAATATTTTTATTTAATTATAAAAATTTATTGAAAAACTAAAATTTATGATTAAATAAAAAAAATATTTAAAGGAATATCAATTATGAATAAATTATATAAATGACTATTTTCATTTGGACTATCTTTAAGTTTAACTATTTTTACTGTTTCATGTAATACATATATTTCAAATAGTTATAAAGGTAATGAAAATCCTGGTAACCCAGAAAATCCAACAACTCCTGAAATACCTGATACAAATGATACTTCAAGTTCAAATTATTATGTTAAATGAAAAGACGCAAATCCAAATAGAACTACAAAAATAAATACTAAAAATAAATATAACAATAAAACATATTTTTCTCCATATTTAGATGCTGGATTATGATCTGGAAATGATTTTTCAGATATTATTAATTCAACTAAAGATACAAATAATAATAATGCTGTTTTAAGTCAATATACATTAGCTTTTGCTCAACAAGTTAATGGTGTTAGTGATAAATTAGAAATTAGTTTTGCAGGATTAAAAAAGGATTCGTCATATGATGAATGAAAAAAACTTCAATTAGGGCCAAAAGATTTGGCACCATTTTCTATCTCTAAAAATGATTTTAAAAATTTAAAAATATCTTATGGTGGTTATAATGTTGGTGTAGATCAAACCCAAGAAAAAAGTCCTTGAAATGTAGCTCTTAAACTAAGTAAAAATAATGAAGAAAATGCAGTAAATATTTTAAGTGAATCTTTTAAAAATTTTAATGAAGAGTTATTAAATGATGCAAAAAAATATGTTAAAGAAGCTGCTACTGATTTGGAAACACCTAAAAATATAGATTTTGATATTGAAGGAAATTCTCAAAATGACAAATCAGCATTAAAAGTTTTAGCAAAAACACTAGCTAAAATGAAAAAAGAAGATTCAACTTGGAACTTTTCAGTAACTTTACCAGTTTTACCTTCAGGACTAAGTTCAGAGGGAATTGGTGTATTATTAGTTTTTGCGACAGAATTTAAAAATGCAGGTATTGATTATAAGAACATGCCAATAATAAATTTAATGTTAATGGATTATGGAAATGACATTTATAATCAAGCAATTAAAGATAGAAAAACAAATTTTGATTTAGCAAAAAGTGCAATAGAAAATACTATTGCTCAATTATCTAAAACAATTAAAAATCTTTATGAAATAAATCCTATTGATGATGAATTATATGGTTTAATTGGTGCAACTCCGATGATTGGTATTAATGATACAAAGGCTGGTATATTTACTTTAGAAGATGCAAAAGATTTATATAATTATTCTATGGATAAAAACATTGCATATATTGGAATGTGATCACAAAATT